>JAGVHJ010000395.1 GCA_020056645.1 Desulfobacterales bacterium | reverse complement strand
TCTGGCAAAAGACCATACTCTTCAGGCCAGTTCCGGATGACCATCCACGCGAAGGGGCCAAAAAGAGAAATGGTCAAGCCGATCTGAACGGCTGCCTGGGATAATCCTGAATGTAAAATGATAATCATGGCGATAAAGGGAAGCACCGCGCCGGAGAAGGATACGCCTGCGGTGCTGAACCCTAAAGCCGTTCCCCTTTTTTCCTCAAACCAGTTGTTGACCGCCGTATTGGATACGATTCCCCCGTAGGCTGCGTTTCCCATGAAAAGGATCATGCACCACAGATAGAAGATGGCCAGGTTTTCCGTTCTGAAGAGACAGATGAAGGCCGTTCCAGACAGAAAGGGACCGAGGAACATGAGAATTCTTGGTCCCAGCCGTGTCACCAGGGTGCCATAGATGAACTGGCTCAGAATACCGAAAAACATGCCGATCACCAGGGCGATATTGATGTCGGTCCGGCTCCATCCCCTGGCTTTCTGAAGGGGCTCCATGAAGGCGTTAAAGATATAGAATCCAGTTCCTACGGATAAAAAATTGGCCATGAACGAGAAAAGAGCGATATACCAGCCATAGAAGATGCCGGGCCTTTTTGGGGCGGCGGGTGGATGGTGGTGCTGTTCCGGAGTCACCGGAGAGCTCCCTTGTCAGGGGGCTTCCCCGCCGCAATATTATGAACGAGAATTAAAAGCATGCGTCTATTTCCTTAAGGAGGGTTGTTGTATCCTCCTCCGTTCCAACTGTGATTCGCACAAACTCATCGATTCCAGGGATGTTGAAATGGCGCACCAGGATGCCTCTCTCTTTTAAGCGAAGATAGATTTCCTTTCCATGAACCCCCTTTTTCCGTGTAAAAACAAAGTTGGCGGAAGAGGGGAGCACCTCCCATCCCACCTGTTTCAACTCGGTTGAGAGACGATCCCGGGTGAGGATGATTTTTTCGACTACCTGCCTGAAATAGGGTTCATCCGACACGGCGATTTTTGCTATCTCCTGGGAGAGGGTGTTGGCCGGATAGGAGTTGAAAGAGTCCTTGACCCTGAAGAGTCCTTGAATCAACGTTTCGTTTCCCATGGCGAATCCGATCCGGATTCCTGCGAGAGAAAGGCTTTTTGAAAGGGTCCTTACAATCAGGATGTTCTCGTGGTCCCGAATCAGAGAAACGGCGCTCTCTCCTCCAAAGTCGATATACGCCTCGTCGATGACAACCACCCGGTCTTTTCTGTACCCATTGAGAAAGCCTTTGATCTGTTCGATTGAAAGCAAAATCCCTGTGGGGGCGTTGGGGTTGGGGAAAATAACGCCGCTGGAGGGGCCGTTCTGGAGCATGAGAGAAAGATCGATATTGAAATCCGGGGTCAGGGGAACCTTTTTATACCGGATGCCGAAAAGATCCCCGTATACGGGATAGAAACTGTAGGTGAACTCGGGAAAGAGAAGGGGGCCGTTCATCGTATCGAAAAATGCATAAAACGCGAATGCCAGCACCTCATCGGACCCGTTTCCCACAAAAATCTGGGAGGGATCGAGGCCGTGGCGTTCGGCGATTTTTTCCCTCAAGGATACGAAATTCGGGTCCGGGTATAACCGGAGACGGTCTCTTGAAATTTCCTTTAGGAACCGGTCGATCAGGGGCGACGGCGGGTATGGGTTTTCATTGGTATTGAGTTTGATATATTTTTTATCCTGGGGCTGCTCTCCTGGAACATAGGGAACCAGGTTATTCAGCCTGCTGGACAACATGAGTGACTCTTGCACGTTGATTCGCCTGTAAATAATTGTTCATGAAAAAGCGCTGGGAAGCGCTATTTAACGTGAGCTCCATTCATACGCTATCCATCCCTTTTTCGTCAACGGGTATCTTTCATACCGGCTTGGAAATGGAATGAATGCGCATAATTAACCTTTCGCGGATGCTTTTTTCTTGGGTTTTTTATTCTTACCGCCCCGCTTTTCCGCAAGTTCAACCTGGACCTTCCGGTTGCCCAATTTCGCATGTTTAAATGAGGTCAGCAGATTTTCGGCAGATCCTCTGGGAACCTCAAAGAAGGAGAAGGCCCGGTAAATCTCAATTTTCCCCAGTTGATGGGACGGCATGCCCGAATAGTGGCAGATCAGTTTGGAAATCGATTTCTTCTGAATGTTATCAAGCTCTCCCACATTGATGAAGAACCGCTGACTGCCCTGCTGATCCGCTTGCTTTTTGTTGAAGGGGGCGCTCTCTTTTTCCACATGGATATCGGGTGCGTTTTCATAATACTTGAAGAAACGGTCACATTCGGACGCGATAATCCGCCGGATGAGATCCTCGCGGGTCAGGGAGGCGAATTTTTCCGACAGAAAGGGAAGAAAAGGCTCCATCTCCACCGGGTGCTCCGTGGGTTGGGTGAGCCGATCCACTGCGGCGCACACATGTTTTTCAAGGATATCCCGCCCCTGGGGGAGTTTTTCATACCGGGAGCGGATGCTGGTTTTCCTCTCGATCAAGGCGAGTTTCCCCTTTTCCTTGATGTTGATGAGCGTGATGGCCGTTCCCGATTTTCCGGCTCTGGCGGTTCGCCCGCTCCGGTGCGTGTAATTCTCTCCATCATCGGGAAGCCTGAAGTGGATGATGTGGGAAATATTGTCAACATCAATCCCCCGCGCCGCCACATCGGTCGCGACCAGGAGTTCGATCCGCCGCTCCCTGAACTGACGCATCACATAGTCTCTTCTGGGCTGGGAGAGATCCCCGTGAATGGCCTCGGCCTGATAGCCGTCGCTGATCAGTTTTTCCGCCACTTCAGCGGTCTCGTTTTTTGTCCTGCAAAAAATGAGGCCGAAAATGCCAGGGTGAAAGTCGATGATCCGTTTCAATGCCAGGTAGCGCTCTTTTTCTCTGACCACATAATGCACATGGTCGATATTCCCTGCCATGGCGTTCTTTGCACCCGCTGTTATTTCAACGGGATTCCTCATGTATTTGGCGGCGATACCCGATAGGGAGTGGGGCATGGTCGCCGAAAAGAGCCAGGTCTTCCGATGGGGGGGGGTGTGTTTTAAAATATCGTCGATCTCCTCCTGAAATCCCATGGAGAGCATCTCATCCGCCTCATCGAGAACCACGAAGGATACCTGGGAGAGATCGACCACTCTTCTCTGGATCAGGTCTATCAATCTGCCTGGAGTGGCGACGATGACCGGTGCGCCCTGCTTCACCTCCCGGAGCTGGTCCCTGAAACTGGCTCCGCCGTAAACGCTCACAATTTTTGCACCGGCGATGTGGGATGCATAGGCCTTGAAATCCCTTGATATTTGTAGGCACAACTCCCTTGTGGGACACAAAACAAGCCCTCGTGTCACTGCCGAATGGAAGTCGATTTGCTGCAACAGGGGGAGGCCGAACGCCGCTGTTTTCCCCGTGCCGGTCTGGGCAAGGCCGATCATATCGGTTTCTCCGGTGATGATCTCTGGTATGACTTTCCGCTGAATCGGTGTTGGCGCTTCAAATCCCATGTCGGTTATCCCTTTCAGCAGGGCCTTCTTCAAACCAAAATTTTCAAAACTCATTTTTTTTCACTTTCTTTTTTTATCGTTGATTGGGGTGTTACCCCTGGTATGGAATGGGAGTCAGATTCTTGTTCCGATCCAGGCAAACCATTTCTATTTTCGCTTTAACCGCCGCTTTTTTTCCTAGGGGACGCCAGGCTTCCTGGAACCAGATAATCCTATATTTCCCTTCGAGCTCCCACCGGGAGCGGATCTCCAATTCATCTCCAAACACCGCCCCGTCAAAGAAGCCCATCTCGACCTTGTATACGGCGAAACCGAGCCCCTCTTCCATCCATAACCGGGTCAGCTCTTGGGTGCCGATCACCTGCTCCCGGGCCCGTTCAAAATATTTCAGATAGTTCGCATGGTATACGACGCCTGAGTGATCCGTGTCTTCATAATAGATCTGCACTTTAAATCGATATTCCATCTTCATCCTGTTTTTGAACTTCTTTGGGACCGCTTCCCGTGCCCTATATCGCGGCGAACCATAAAACAAAGCCCCATCGATTGCAAGAGGCTTTCATGACGCAAAAAAACCATGACCGGAGAGAACGCCCTCCCTCCGGTCATGGTCATTGTTGATTCAGAGAAACCGATTTTTTTGTGTTAGCCAAAAAGACCCAAGAGCCAGAGCATGAACTGGGTGAAGAATCCGCCATTGTCACTGGGCGGATCTGGATCGCCAGGATCCTCCTCATCGGGGGGCGGATCGTCTCCGCCGGGATCTGGCGTCTCATCCGATATCTTTCCAAAATTCCAGGCAAAGGCGATGTCGCTCTGGCTGGTGTAGTTGTTATACATGTATTTAGCCGCATAGTGGGAGAGGTCGTAGAGGTCACTGCTCGTATAGTCCTCATCACCGTTTCTATAGCGGTCGAGAATCGTCTCGGTATGACCAATGATCTGTTTCTCAAGCGGAATTGTCCACTCTTGCACCTCCCGCAGCAGTTCGTAATCGATGGTCTTGTCCATCTCGATATACCAGTAGCCATAATCCCAGTTGTTGATGTAGAGGCCGTCGATCTCCTGATCGTTGATGGCCTGGTTCAGGGCGCAGGTGACTTTTTTATCGACCGGTGTGCTGGTTTCCATTCCCTGTTCCGCCCAGGCGTATGGAGTTACGGCGCCAGCGGAGGCGAAATAGGGCGTGCTCACGCCGATGGAGGGCTCTCCCAGATTACACCATAAGGTGGCAAGCGCGGGATCCTCGTTGGCTGCGACACCATCCACCACCATGGAGATATTGGTCATGTACCGGCTGATGCAATATTGGGTGTTATACTTGTTGGGTTTCGTTGCAGGAACGCCATTAACCATATCGGGATCATCACCGCACACATCCTTGGCGAGAATGATCGACACGTTCTCAAAATTGAGGCCCTTTTCATCGTAAAGCTCTGTCAGAATCTCCCGTCCGCGGATCTCCCGCTGGGTGTCGCTGTTTCTTTCAATCCAGGAGTGGGAGTTGGTTCTGTTGACAAATCCCAAGGGCGCGTCTTCTACATTATTTGCGTCAAATTTTTTAATCATAAGGGGGTTGAGGTAGGCCTGAAATCCAAATCCTGAGAATATTTCATATAACGCCGCCCCCCCTTGGGCATCAATCACGACAAAGTTGCCGCTGATAATCTTATCCCAATTCTCTGAAATATTTCTGAAATCGGCAAGAATTTCATCAAAATCACCCACGGTTATGCAGGTTTCGAGGGCGACCTCCATGAGAAGGTGATTCGCGTTTGAATAGTACTCATGCACCGGATCATTTTCATAAACCGTGGTGTTGGTGATCGCGAATCCCGATGCGTTTAACCCGCCGGATAAAATCGAAACCGCGCCATCTTTGTATAGAAGCGGTGCGGTGGTGGCCCTGTCAACGATCCGGACGCTCCCCCCAACAGATTCGTCGGTGGCGGGGTAATAGCGGACCTCCTGCTCCCATCGGGGACCATGATCCCTGTTTTTCCATATAACTGGCCTGCCGTTGCTGGTGTATTTTCCTGAAATGACGGCAACGTCACATGCAACCGAAGGAGTTGACCCCCATATAAAAGTCGCCATCATCAAGCAGGCGAACCACATCCATCGACATGGCAATAGGCTATGTTTTTTGCTTTCCATTTTTTTTATGTTCTCCCCTTTTTTAAAAATTAACCGATCTTCTGTTGTTAACGACCCCATCCGCCGGAACCATGAAGGAAAGAGTTTCACTGACAAGGGATGTATACATGGTTCAGCGTTATAAACATATATATATTACAGAAATGGAAAATTCAAATCATTTTGATAGCAGGGCCAACATTTTTTTCCATTCCCCTCCGAAAACAGGGTTTTCGGCCATTGATTATTCACTTGACAAGATCTCGCTTGTTAAGTTAAATTTTTTTAAAGATAGGCAGTTGCCAGCAACATGATTGGGTTGAATAAAATGCGATTTTCAACCGTTTTGTAAGCACCTTCGTTTGCGCCGGCTTTTCTCCATCTGAAATCATCTATCGACCGCCGGAAAAGTAGATTCCATCATGATCGGCTGACCATATCCAAATTCGCGTAAAGTATTCTCAATTCCTATCGACTATCACAACAAAAAACATAGGTCAATAGTCAGGTGTATGGAATTTTAATGGTTATAAATAAGGAGGATCCTATTCGATCATGAATATGAATGCTAAAAAAAACATCCTTATCATCGATGATGAGGAACAGATACGATCGGTCCTTCGTTTAACACTTGAAAAGGTAGGATATAAGGTGCTTGAGGCTCCGGATGGCGGGAAAGGTATCAAGGTCTGTCGCCTAAACCCTGTCCATCTGGTTCTTACCGATATTTTCATGCCTAATAAGGAGGGCATCGAAACCATCATCGAGCTCAAGCGCGATTTCCCGGAGGTAAAGATTTTCGCCATGTCCGGGGGGGGAAGTGTGGGGCCTGAAACCTTTCTGAAAATCAGCAGCCAGCTGGGGGTGTTGCAGACCTTTACAAAACCCATCGACCGGAAAGCGCTGATTCGTGCGATTGAGGACCATTTAAAATAGGAGAGCGCATGACCACGCTCCTGATTGTCGATGATGACACGATGACCCGAAGAATCGCGGAAAATCGCCTGGTTAAGATGGGGTATCAGGTCATTTCGGAAAAATGCGGCCATGACGCCTTAGACCGGATCGAGCAAGCGCAGGTGAATCTGGTTCTTTTGGACCAGGTGATGCCCGAATTGGATGGCCTATCCACCTACCGGCTGATCCATCAAAAGGCCCCGTTTCTTCCGGTCATTATGGCGACGTTTCATGGCTCAACCACGCTTGCCGTTGAATTCTTGAAGCAGGGGGGGGCGGATTTCATTCAAAAACCCGTCGATTTTGACGTGTTGGAGATAAAGATCCGGCGGATTTTGAAGAGTTGTGGGATAGAACGGGAGATAAGGACCTCGGAGATCGAGAAGATCGCGTTTCAGGAAGCAGAGTGTATGAAACAGGTGATCGCGGCCTCTCTGAGTCATGAACTGAGGACCCCTTTAAATTTTATCCGGAGTGTGGCAGGGCCATTGAAACAGGCGCTGCTCACCGGAGAGATCGCCGTTCCATCCTGTTCTTCGCGAATAGAGGATCTTCGTCACGCATGGACCATGCTGAATGACGGGATTAATGAGCTGATCGAAACCGCGCTCATTGAAAAAGGCGAACCACTTCATCTAACCGGTTTCTCTCTTGAGGATCTGATCGGGGAGCTGGTGCAAAAAGCCCAGAACATGGCGTTTTCCAAGGGGTTTACGGAGCTGGAGGCGGAGATAGACCCCGCGTTTCCCCTGTTATGGACAGACCGGAAAAAATTGAAACGGATTTTATTGAACATTCTCGATAATGCGGTTCGCTATACGGAAAAGGGCGCGATTTATATTCGAGCTGTGCATGAAAGGGAAAAAAACCGGGCGCTTATCTCCGTGAAAGATTCTGGGCCCGGGGTTCCCGAAGCCATTGTCCCGTCGGTATTTAACCGGTTTACAAATGGTTTGTTACAAGGAGATCAATCGATCTCCGGCGCAGGGTTATACCTTTCGAAAAAGTTAATCGACCTCCTCAAGGGGGAGATCTGGTTCGAAAGCAGTTCCGGAAAAGGGACAACCTTCTTCATCTCCCTTCCTTTGGGAATAGGGCCGGTTTGTTAAAAAAAAGTAACTAGTGCCCGAAAGAAAACCAAGATTTTTTTTCGAGTTCAAGGAAGGCGAAAAAAAAGCTTGGTTTTCTTTCGGGTAATAGTTACATAAAAAATCTCTCCCATGCCCTTGACTGATAAGGGAAAGGCATGAGGGGCGTCAACAGGGTCGAGAAGGAGTCCGGCATGGGTAATATACTGATTGTGGATGATGATAAGATCACGGGAAGAGCCTTTTCGCAGCAATTGAAAAAACGGGGATATTCAACCGTCTATACGAGCTCGGGGATGGATGCCCTCGACCATATCAGGAGTGAACGACCGGATATGGTGCTGCTTGATCATCTGATGCCGGACATGAACGGCCTGGACACCTACCGGGAAATCAGGAAGATCGATCCCCGTCTGCCAGTCATAATGATAACCGCTCACGGGTCTCTTCCCCTCTCCGTCGAGTTTATGAAGCTGGGCGGACGGGATTTTATGGAAAAACCCTTCGATTTTGACATCCTGGACATCAAAATCAAGCAGGCGTTCAAGAGCCTATCCCTTGAAGAGAAAATGAGGGAGATGGAAATTGAGAGAAAGGCCCAGGTCGAAATTGAAAAAATAAAAAACACCATTATCGCCTTCATCAGTCATGACCTTTTGGCTCCCCTTGAGGAGATAAGCAACAACATAGATGGGGCCCTAAGGCAAATAGCGGTTTATCGGGGGGATGCGGGCCCCTTCATCGAAAAGCTTGAGATGATATCGAGGATTTCCTGTGAATTGAATCTTATCGTCAACGATCTTCTTGAAACCGCGCTGATCAGAAAAGGGGTCCATCTCCAGATGGAGCCCGTGGATTTTTCTCACGTCATCGGGGAGGTTCGGGATGAACTCACGGTCCACCCCGATGCCGCCGTGGAACCGTCGCTTGAAATCCGCTGGCGTATTGTAGAGCCGTTGCCCTGTGTCCATGCCGACCGGTTGAAATTGAAGAAGGTGATCCTGAACCTGGTAAAAAACGCCTTTACAACCCGGAAGCCCATCGTCATAGAGGCATGGCCGGAAGAGAAGGGGGTTGTGCTCTCTGTCTGTAGTGAAAACATGGCTTTTTTCAAAAATCTCTCGGAGTTGGGCCTGGAGCCAAGGGGGAAGAAGGAAAAAGGATACTCCTCCTTCAGATTCTGGATCGGATTCAGTATCGCCCAAAAACTGGCTGAACTGATGGGATGCCATATCTGTCTTGAAAAGTATCTCTCCCAGGGGTCCCTGGTCTACCTTCTGATTCCCTCATCGGAGGAGAAATAACGCGCGGGGTTTCACCCGCCTCCGCTCACGGTGTTGGCTCTATGGCTGAACCACGCGCCATCTCTCCGGGAAGCGATGGCTCGGCGGGCAGGGAGGCGGCCATAAGATGGGGGATATTCTTTTCAAGAAC
>JAGVHJ010000400.1 GCA_020056645.1 Desulfobacterales bacterium | reverse complement strand
TCGTAACTATTCAGCAGCGATTCATCAAGATGGCGAAAAGCCCGTTTTGTTCGTTCCCTATTTTTTTCGGGAGCTTCTTGGCTTTTTGCCACTAAAGCAACGCCATACTGAATAGTTACATTCCATCATCGTTCCGGCGATTGTCCAGCGTTTTGACAATCATGGCCAATTGGCGCTCTGCCGTGCGAAAACACACGCCCCCAAAGCGCCCATGAGCTGCGGGTCGAGCTCCAGTTCCGCGATGGGCATTTTCAGAATCTCCCTCAGGGCTTTCACCAGGGTCTTGTTTTTGGCGCATCCGCCGGTGATGGTGATTTTCGGATTCAAACCCACACGCTTGAGCAGGGTGTAGCATCGTTTACCGACCGCCTCATGGATGCCAAGGGCGATCTCTTCCGGGGGATTTTTCTTGGAAATGAGACTGATCACCTCCGATTCGGCGAACACACTGCACTGGGAAGTGACTGAAATCGATCGTTTCGCCTTACCGGCAAGGGTGGCGAACTCCGTCAGATTCATTTTAAATGTCCGGCCCATGGCTTCAAAGAACTTGCCCGTGCCAGCGGCACACTTGTCGTTCATGGCGAACTCTTTGACGCTGCCGTTATCGTTCAAGGAGATGCCCTTGATATCCTGACCGCCGATATCCACGATGGTCCGAATTTTTTTATCCACATAAAAGGCGCCCAAGGCATGGCACGATATCTCCGAGACATTTTTCTGGGCGAAGGGTACCTCTGTCCGGCCATAACCGGTGCCCACCAGACAAGAGATATCCTCAATCCGTTTTAAATCCTTGACCGATTCCATTGCTTTTAAAAGCGCGTTGATGGCTGTTTTTTCCGGATCGATCTCGCTTTCGACAATGGCGGTCGCCACAATTTTCTTATCGTTCATGATCACGGCCTTTCCGGTCGTGGACCCGACATCGCAGCCTGCAAAATAGCGTGTGCTCATGGTGTCCCAATCCTTTTTATTATGGGTAGGTCAAAGAGATATCTTCGAGATGGAGCTCTTTCATATCCGGGAAGCTATTCATCCCGGAGCCGATCATGATGGTCTCCATGAAGTGATCGATATGGGACATGATATCCTCCGGCCCCGCAAAGCGCCGGTCCATCAAGTCATAGGTGATGATCAGCATGGGGATATTGTTCTCCCGGCACTTGCTTCTCAAAATTTCATTCAGCCCCGCGGACATTTTACAGCCGATATTATCGGCGACCCAGAGAATATCGATCTTGAAATGTTTTTGGATAAAGAAGATATCGTTAAAGTAGTTCTCGGCAGGCCCTCGCACATGTCTTGACATAGGTCCCTGCATGATCACGGTGGAGAGTCCCCTCATGAGGGTGTCATGAGTGGTGGTGTCGATGGCCTCCAACGCGTTGAAGGTCATGCTGTCCATCACCATGATGGCCCCATATTTTTCCTCGGCCCATGAAAAAGAGAGGGGGAAGTGGGCCATGGGGGGATTCCAGAGAAGAATTCTGTAGGATTCGTTCTCAATGGCCGCCCCTTGCGGTTGATTCAGACTCTTTTTCCCATAGTCAATCAGCTTTTTGTAAATATCCGTGCACCGTTTATCGCCCGGAAATATATTGAAGAGCACCAGATGGGAAAGATAAATGATTTCCGACCCAATGGGGGCGGGGTTTAGCTTGGCCAGATCCCACAGCTCCTTCTCGGTCTCTTGGGTCCGGTTCCGCTCCTCGCAGATCTCCTTTAATTTATTCCAGTCCATGCGTCCCGCCGTGTGTTTTTCAAGAAACACCACCATCTCTTCCAGCTGCTCCTTGAAATAGTCGATGGCCCTATCTGTTTTAAAATGATAGGGCACATCCAACCGGAGTGTGGGAACACCCATGTTTTTCTGAATGGTGGTATAGGAGGACATTCCCGCGTCACAGGGGAGGTTGCTCGCGATGATCGCCTTGGCCTTGGGAAGCTCGTTTGCGAGGGCCATCCCCATGGCGCACTTGGGAAGGCTGCACAAATCTGCGGGAATTCCTGAATTTTCGCAGACGTCGATATATTTTTCCATGGCGTTGGGTGAAATGATCGTGAGCATGATGGCGATGATCTCGGGTGAAAAGGGGGTGAGCCCCATGGCTCGGATAATTTCCGGCGGAATGATGTCTTCGGCCAGCACCAACGTTTTCTGATTTTGCAGCATATTCAAGATATAGGTTGCGACAAGAACGGCTATTTCGTTCAGAATATAGATGCTCGCCTCCCGGTAAACCCCTTTTCGTGTTTTCATGATCTGATAGAGTTTATATAAATTCAGAAAATGAAAGAGCCAAGGGAAACGCCACAAATCATATACAAGAAAAAGCCCTCTCGAAAGCAGAATGCCGATGACCTTGACATAAATTTTGGCCACAACAAATAGAAATTCGATGGATTCAAAAATCGTTTGTTTCGTCTTCATGGCTGGCGCGCCCTATTTTCCCATGCTTTCAATAAAGGCCTGAACCCGTGTCCTTAGCTGGCCCTCACCTGTGTGCCGGTACTCCCGTTCCAACTTGAGGACAGGAATTCCCCTTTGTCTCAGAGAGTCGGAAAGCTCCCTGGCCTCAAGGCCCCATGTATCGCAGAATTTAATGGCTTCGATGACAATGCCGTCCGCCCGATAGTTTTCGTATGTATCGATAATGGCCGAGAGCCGCTCCTGGAAGGCGTCCATCATCCGGGGGCAAGAGGTTTGTGTAAGGATGTGGGAAGCGATCCGCTCGACCGGATCTCCGTCGTTGGGATAAGGGTCGAGACCTGGAATGGAGCCAGTGCAGATCCGGTCCGCGACCACAAGGCCTCCGGCTTGCTCGATGGCGTCGATAAAAGCCGGATTGTCGAGCTGACCGCCCACGAGGACCAGCCGCGCCCGAAAACCACCCGTGGCGGCGTTGCTCTCCTGAAGCCTTTTCTTAATAGCATTTAACGGCTCAACAATCAAATCCTGGGGAGTTACCAGAGAGGCCATCATGAGTTTGTGGAAATCGGCTCCGGAGAGGAAAGACGCGCTCCTTTTTCTC
>JAGVHJ010000291.1 GCA_020056645.1 Desulfobacterales bacterium | reverse complement strand
TACTGGGAAGGAGAATTTCCTCTCCGAACAACCCAGCATGGTTGAAGAGGTTGTCTCCCAGCTGAGACTTGCGGCGCAAGATCAGATGATCCGGGCCGTGGTTCTGAAAGTCGACTCTCCGGGAGGAACCACCACCGCAAGCGATATCCTCTATAATGAACTGCTTCTTTTCAAAAAGAGGACCGGCAAGAAATTGGTTGTCATGATGATGGACATGGCCACCTCGGGCGGATATTACATATCGCTTCCAGCGGACTATATCATCGCTCACCCCACAACGCTGACCGGTTCGATCGGCGTTATTTTCATGCGGCCCCTTGCCCCTGAATTGATGAAAAAGATCGGCGTTTCCATTGATATCGTTAAATCCGGAGAGTTCAAAGACATGGGCAGCCCCTTCAGGATGCCTACCGGAGAAGAAAAAGCGATCTTTCAAAAAGTCACATCGGATCTGGGAGGCCGATTTCTCTCCCTGGTGAAGAAGCATCGGAAATTAAACTCCGAACAAGTCAAGGCTGCGCGTTCCGCTAGAATTTTTCTTGGTGATGAGGCTGTGGCGGCAGGTCTGATCGATCAGACCGGTTATCTGGAAGAGGCCCTCGACAAGGCCCGGAGTCTCGCAAACCTCTCTCCCCGGGCAAAGATTGTCGTTTATCGAAGAAACCCCGGCGTCAATGACACCTTGTATAGCTCTTCAACGACCCGCTATCCCGATAGCCGTATTTCCCTTGTCAACATCGATTTGTTAAGTGAGTTTCAGCATCTGGGAACGGGTTTTTTTTACCTGTGGGCGCCGGGAGCGGAAAGCCAGAATTAGAAACGCCGTTAGAAGAAATGGGTTTGAATAGGATCCTTCGCGTGCGGGTTCATCACTTATGAAAAAGAAAACAACACCCCATCCAATCGCTTTCTACACAAACAATCCCTATATGAAAGGGGTGTTCGAAACCGATGAGTTTATTCTCACCAAGAAGAAATTTTTTGACATTATCGAGTACGAGCATGGCAAACATCTGGCGGACTGTATCGAAAAAGAGTTTCGCATTCTCGAACTGAACGACACCATAAAAAAATATGAGGCGGAACACGATAAATCCCTCACCCTGCTTTTTGAAATTGAGCTTCAGAAGCTGAAGCTCGAAGAGTATAATAAAAAACTGGCGGAAGCGGACCGGGCGAAAACCCTTTTCCTGGCCAACATGAGTCATGAAATCCGGACACCCATGAACGGCATCATTGGAATGACGAGCCTTCTCATCGATACCGATCTCAATCCCGAGCAGAAAGATTACGCTCAAACCATCAAATACAGTGCGGATGCGCTCCTTGCCATCATCAACGATATTCTTGATTTTTCCAAAATAGACGCAGGAAAACTCGAAATTGAAGAGATCGATTTTGACCTCTGGCTAACGGTGGACGCGGCGGTTGAGCTCTTGGCACAGAAAATCCACGAAAAAGGGATCGAGTATGTGTGCCATATCGATGATAATGTTCCGGCCCTTGTTTTAGGCGATCCCGGGCGGTTGCGGCAGATTCTCCTGAACTTCATCAGCAACGCCATGAAATTCACCAAAAAAGGCGAGATCGTCATCACCATATCCCTGGAGAGTGAGACAGAAGAGATGGCCTATGTGAAATTTTCTGTGAGGGATACGGGGATTGGCATTCCCCAAAACCGCAAGGACCGTCTTTTTAAGATTTTTTCCCAGATCGACGAATCGACCACCCGGAAATACGGGGGGACCGGCCTTGGGCTGGCCATTTCAAAGCAGTTGGCGGAACTCATGGGCGGAGAGGTGGGCTTTAAGAGTGAGTTGGGTGAGGGATCGGCGTTCTGGTTTACCGCATTATTGAAAAAACAGCCCAAGAGCGCGACAAGGGACAGCAAATTTCATTCAGACATTCAGAAACGAAAAATTCTTTTGGTGGATGACAATGAAACCAACCTCAAGGTATTAGCCGCCTATCTGAAAGCCTGGGGATGCCAATGTCAGTCGGTTTTGGACGGCAGGGAGGCCCTCCGGTTAATGCGGCAGGCCGTAAAAGAGAACGATCCCTTTGACATGGTTATCAGCGATCATATGATGCCCGATTTCGATGGAGAGGATCTGGGCCGGGCGATTAAAGCCGATCCGGATCTTAAAAACGCCATTCTCGTCATGCTGAGTTCCCGGGGCCTTCGCGGGGATGCCACCGCCATGAAAAAAATCGGTTTTTCCCTCTATTTGACCAAACCCATCAAACGTTCCCAGCTCTTCGAAGGCCTGGAAATGCTTATTGGGAAACCGCCCGCCGGGGCCGAGAGGGAAAAAACGTGCCCGGAGCTTATCACCCAGTACTCCATCGACGAGGAGAAGTTCAAGAAAATCAGGATTCTTCTCGTGGAAGACAACCTGGTCAATCAAAAATTGGTCTCCCAGCTTTTGTCAAAAGCAGGATACACCGTGGTTACCGCCACCAACGGCCAGGAAGCCGTGAATCTTCTTGCAAAACAGGAGTTCGACCTTGTGCTCATGGACATTCAGATGCCTGTTCTAGACGGCTTGGAAACAACCCGGGTGATCCGGGACCCCCAGTCGAACGTCTTAAACCATCAGATCCCTGTCATCGGCTTGACTGCAAAAGCCATGAAGGGAGACCGGGAAGTGTGTCTCGCCGCTGGAATGAACGGCTACCTGACCAAACCCATTGAGCTTCAGAATTTTTTCAAAACCATCAAATCTCTGCTATAGTCCAGTCATGTCTTTTTTAATCAGTTATCAGGCTCTTGAAAAATCATACAACGAGAAACCTCTTTTCGCCAATTTATCTCTGGGTTTTTGCGAAGGGGAGAAGGTGGGGCTCATCGGAGCAAATGGATCGGGCAAATCGACCCTTTTGAGGATATTCGCGGGAGAGGAGGAGCCGGACCAGGGTATTCGATCCATAAAAAAATTCACCCGGATTGTCTATCTTCCCCAGGTGGACCGCTTTGATGAGGATGCGGATGTGGAAACCGAGTTGCGGAGGGCCCTCTCGGACAGGGAAATGGAAGAACACCAAAAATACACCCGGGTTCAGAAAATCATGGGACTGGGTCAGTTTCCTGCTCCCGGCGAGATCATATCGGCCCTCTCCGGAGGATGGCGGAAACGGCTTGCGATCTGCCGCGCGTTGATCCAGGAACCCGATATTCTTTTTCTGGATGAACCCACCAATCATCTGGACATCGAAGGGATTCTCTGGCTGGAAAATGTCTTGAAAAACGCCTCCTTCGCCTTTGTCCTCGTGAGTCACGACCGCTATTTTCTTGAAAATATCACCAATAAAATCGTCGAACTCGGGCGGATCTATCCCGAGGGGTTTTTTAAATCCAATGGAAACTACAGTGAATTCTTAAGGCAGCGAAGCGCCTTTCTAAAAACCCAGGAAGATCGGGAAAACCGGCTCGCCAATGTGATGCGGCAGGAAAGGAACTGGTTAGCCCACGGGCCAAAGGCCCGAACCACCAAAGCGAAATTCAGGATAGAAAAAGCAGGCGTCCTGGAAGAAGAACTGAAAAACATCCATTTCAGAAATCAGCAGAACAAGCGGGTCGATTTTGGTTTTGACTCCACCGGAAGAAGTACGAAAATTCTCCTTGAGGCGGACAATCTCGGCATATCCTTGGGCGGATCACAGCTTTTTAAAAATCTTTCCATTAAGCTGAAACCTGGAACCCGGGTGGGGCTTCTGGGAAAAAACGGCACGGGAAAGAGTACGCTGATCCATTTATTTGAACAGACCAAGAGGCCCGATGAGGGATCGATTGAGACGGTGGACGGGTTGAAGATCGTGACCTTCGATCAGAACAGGAAGCGGCTCAATGCTTCCGACCGGTTGAGAACGGCCCTTTCTCCTCTGGGAGACTCGGTCGTTTACAGAGGGGAATCGATTCACGTGGTCACCTGGGCCAAGCGGTTTCTCTTCACGCCGGATCAGCTTGATCTACCCGTGGGCCGCCTCTCCGGAGGAGAACAGGCCCGCATTCTCATTGCCCGGCTGATGCTGGTTCCAGCCGATGTGCTTCTCCTGGACGAACCAACCAACGATCTGGATATTCCCTCCATCGAAGTGCTTGAAGAGACGCTTTTGGAGTTTCCCGGAGCCATGGTCATTGTGAGCCACGACCGGTTTTTCCTGGACCGGGTGACCGACCGGGTGATCGGGTTTGATGGGTGTGGAGACGCCTCTATCTTTGCGGATCATTTCCAATGGCTGAACGCCTGCGGCGAGAAAAAAACAGAGAAAAAAGAACCAAAGGCGGTTCCAAAAAAGCCGGAGAAAAGTATCACCGAAAAGAAATTGTCTGTTAAATTCAAATTGGAACTCGAACAGATGGAGGAAAAGATTCTCCAGGCGGAAGGGCGGGTTTCCGAAATTGAATCGATGCTTCAGACGCCATTGGTCTTAAATGACCCGGCTCACTTGAAGGAAAAATGCGAACAATTGAGGGAGGCCCAGGAAAGAGTGGAGGCCCTTTTCGAACGCTGGCAGGAGTTGGAAGCCCTAAAGGCGTCATGCCGGAGTTGATGGCGGGTGGCCGCCGGAGATTGGCTTGGCTATCTATCCATTTCCCAGGATGGCCTGGATGGATGCGGCGAGTTTCCGGATCTCCAATGGTTTCAGGATGAATTCTCGGATGCCTATCTGTTTGGCGTGTAGCTCATTTATTTTTTCACTGAAACCCGTGTAGAGGATGATGGGCATTCCCGGCCGGATCGCAAGAATGGTTTTTGCGAGTTGGTCGCCGGTTATGTGGGGCATGGTCTGATCGGTGATGATCAGGTCGAATTGGCCTGGACTGGATTTGAAGAGTTCTATGGCTTCACGGGGATCTGTTTTCACCGAGACCTCATATCCCAGATGGTTCAGCATGTCCCGGCCAACCTCCACGAGGGAGAGTTCGTCGTCCACCAGAAGGATTCTCCCCTTGCCGCGCACCAGGCCGCCTTGGGGCTTCTCTTCTTCGGCCTCTTTCAGGTCGGTTCTTGGAAATAAGATGCGGAACCGCGTTCCCACGCCCAGAGTGGATTCGAAATCAATCTTGCCGCCGCAGTTCTGAACAATGCCGTGAACCGTTGCAAGCCCCAAACCCGTGCCGGCGTTGACGCTTTTCTCCTTGGTGGTGTAATAGGGTTCGAATATCCGCTCTTTAAGCGATTCTTCGATTCCCGCGCCCGTGTCCCTGATGGCCAGTTCCAGATAGGAGCCTTGCGCCAGTCCGGGAGGAAAGGAGTGCCGATTCTCCCGGGTGACTTCTCGGTTTTTCAGGGAGACCTGAAGTGCGCCGCCTTTTTCCCTCATGGCATGGGCCGCGTTGGTGCAGAGATTGATGACAATTTGGTGGATCTGGGTGGGGTCAGCCAGAACCGTTCCGGGTTCGCATTCAATATCTTTAATTATTTCAATAGTCTTTGGGATGGAGGCCCGGATCATTTTCAACGCTTCATGGATGACCGGAGCGATTTTAATGGGG
>JAGVHJ010000216.1 GCA_020056645.1 Desulfobacterales bacterium | reverse complement strand
CAGGTAAACCGGTGGAAAGGAGTTGGTCTCGGATAGAAGAAAAACCGTCATGGAACGATTGACCGAATCAAACAAAACCTATTTTTATGAAAACAATGGGGCGAATGCCAGGTCATCGTTCCCCTTGTGCGAGAAATCGCAAGCCCTCATGGTTTTGCCTTAAAACTGAAACTGAGTTTCTCATTTTTAAAGCCGATTGAAATCGAACCGCCATTTTCAAGTTTTCCGAATAAGACCTCGTCAGCGATTTTATCTTTTATTTCCGTTTGAATCAGCCGCGCAAGGGGCCTCGCGCCATACTTTTTGTCATATCCGCGCTTGGCCAGGAACTCCCGCGCCTTTCCGGTGAGACTCATGGTCACGTTTCTGGCGGCCAGCTGGTTTTTCATCTCCTCCATGAGTTTATCAACCACCCGCTCCATGATCTTCAGGTTCAAGGCCTGGAACACGATCACATCGTCCAGCCGGTTCCGGAATTCGGGACTGAACTGCTTCTCGATGGCCTGCAATCCCTTCCCTGCCACCTCGTTCTCCGTTCCGCCAAAACCTATGGTGTTTGCGCTCAACTCCCTCGCGCCCGCATTGGATGTCATGATAATAATCACATTTCTGAAATCGGCCTTTTTCCCTGTGTTGTCGGTCAGGGTGGCGTAATCCATGACCTGAAGCAGGATATTGAAGATATCCTGATGGGCTTTTTCAATCTCATCCAGAAGAAGAACACTGTGGGGATTTCTCCGGATGCTCTCGGTCAAAAGCCCCCCTTGTTCAAACCCCACATATCCGGGCGGAGAGCCGATCAGCCTCGCCACTGCGTGCTTTTCCATATATTCGCTCATATCGAACCGGATAAACTCCACACCGAGAGAGGCTGACAACTGCTTGGCCACCTCTGTTTTCCCCACGCCAGTGGGACCGGTGAAGAGAAACGATCCAACCGGACGCCCAGGAATCGAGAGCCCCGCCCGGGAACGCTTGATGGATGTCACCAGGGAGGAGATCGCGGTATCCTGGCCAAACACCTTTTCCTTTATATCTTCGGCCAAAGAGGCCAGTTTATTTTTTTCGGTTGTCGATACGGTTTTAGGCGGTATTTTGGCCATCTTGGAGACCACCTTTTCGATATCCGACGCCTCGATATTCCGGCCTGCGTCCGGTTCGGAAAGCCGGATAAAGGCCCCTGTTTCATCGATCACATCAATGGCCTTGTCTGGCAGATACCGGTCGTTGATATACTTGGCGGAGAGTTCCGCAGCCGATTCGAGGGCCTCGTCGGTGTAAGTGATGCCATGATGCGCTTCGTAGCACGACTTGAGGCCTTTTAAAATCTGGATGGTATCCGCCACGGAGGGTTCGGGGATATCGATTTTTTCAAATCGCCTCGAGAGGGCGCGGTCCTTTTCAAAATTGTGTTTGAACTCCTCGTAAGTGGTGGATCCAATGCACCGGAGCTCACCTGTGGCCAAGGCCGGCTTGAGAATATTCGATGCATCGATGGAGCCCCCGCTTGTGGCGCCTGCGCCGACGATGGTATGGATCTCATCGATAAACAGGATGGCGTTATTGAACCGCTTCAAAGCCTGAAGGATCTGTTTCAGCCGCTGTTCAAAGTCGCCCCTGAATTTGGTTCCCGCAAGCACCCCTCCCATATCCAGGGAGTATATCCGGGTATTTTCGAGAAACCGGGGGACCTTTCCGTCGTAGATATTTAGGGCCAGTCCTTCAGCGATGGCGGTTTTTCCAACCCCCGGTTCCCCCACAAAAACCGGGTTGTTTTTTCTTCTCCGGCAGAGAATCTGGATACACCGGTCAACCTCTTTTTCACGTCCGATCAGGGGATCGATTTTTCCGAGCCGAGCCTTTCGGATCAGATCAACGGTGAAAAGCTCCAGGGGATCATCCTTTTTCTTTTTCTTATCTTTGGCGAGCTTATCCGTATCGGTGTCATCGGCTTCTGGTTTCTCGGGCCGGGTGGAGATGTGATGGGAAATGAAATTCAACACCTCAAGCCTGCTGACCCCTTCTGATTCGAGAAAGTGGGCCGCGTAAGAGTCCTTTTCCTGAAAGATGGAGGCCAGAATGTCGCCCACTGCGACCTCCTGTTTTTCAGCGGAGCGAACATGATTGACAGCCCGCTGAATCATTCTCTGAAAACCGATAGTTTGTTGAAGTACGTACTCCCTCTCTTCCGCCACGCTTTGGATCCGATTTTCAAAAAAATCCTCCAGGGATATCCGGAGATTGTCGATGTTTCCACCGCATCCTTCAACGATTTCACGGCCCTCATCATCATGAATAATGGCGAACAGGACATGCTCGATACATACATACTCATGACGCCTTCTTTTTGCTTCCTTGACTGCGAAAGCGAGCGTTGCGCCCAGTTCTTTACTTATCATACGTCAAACCTTTTCAAATGTGCTTTTTAAAGGGAAGCCGTTATGTCTGGCCAGGTTATGAACTTCGGTCACCTTGGTTTCGGCGATTTCGTAGGTATAGATCCCACATATGGCCAGCCCCTCCTTATGAATCCTCATCATGATCTCTTCCGCATCTCGCTGTGATTTATTGAATATGGAAACGAGAACGTTTACAACAAATTCCATGGTCGTATAGTCATCGTTATGCATGAGAACCTTGTACATGGAAGGTTCTTTCGCTTTTTCACGGGTATCGGAAAGAATACTTTCAGATGTCAGATCCTCGTAATCACTCATCGACATTTGAAACCATTAAACACTAACAGATTGTTTATAAAACCTTCCGTAGGGCGTTTTTTAAAAAAGAACACCTTGCCTGAAAACGAACGGCTACGGAGAAAGAGACCCATCCCCTTCAACACTATTAGATTTAATTTAAGATTTTTTCGTGAACTTGTAAAGTTAGAAAGTCGTTCAATGATTTTAAAAAAATGATACAATAACAATAAATAACTCAATTGACCCCGCAACACTTTTTATATTTTTTGCCGCTTCCGCAGGGACAGGGCATATTGCGCCCCACCTTGTCATCGTCCCGTTTCACCGGTGTTTTCTTTTGGGCGCCATCCCCATGGGAAAAGGTCAAATTCTGTTTCTTCTCGTCCGGTTTAATCCGGTCAAGAGTCTGATTCTCAACAATCTGGATTCTGAACAAGATACGGACGATCTCCTCTTTGACCCGTGATATCATCTCCTGAAACAGAGCGAATCCCTCTTTCTTATAAACGATTAACGGATTCTGCTGGGCATACCCCCTTAAGCCGATACCCTCCTTGAGGTGGTCCATGGAGAGCAGATGCTCCTTCCACGAGCTGTCCACCGTCTGGAGCACAATGAACCGTTCAATCTGCCGGAATTTCTCGGAGCCGGCGGCAGCCTCTTTTTCATTGTAAAGGGAGAGAACCCGGTCAAAAATATGGAAGCCCAGCTGATCTCCCAGCTTGATCACATGCTCCTGCTCCAAACCGGCGTTGAAGTTAAACTGAATATAAATCGCATCGTTCAATCCCTTGACGTCGACCTCCCCCCCCTTGGATTGATCGGCCATGTGCGCGCTCGATATTTCAAAGGCCCGCTCCTCGATCATCTCTTCGATCCAGGGCTTCAGATCTTCGCCGCTCAACGCCTCCCGGCGCTGTTTGTAGATGACTTCCCGTTGCTGGTTCATCACGTCGTCATACTCAATGAGCTGCTTTCTGATCTCGAAATTGTGGCCTTCAACCTTGGTCTGGGCGTTCTCAATGGCCTTGCTGATAAACCGGTGTTCGATCGGCTCGCCATCCTGCATGCCAAGCCGCTCCATAATCGTGGAAATCCGTTCTCCTCCGAAAATCCTCAAGAGGTCATCTTCGAGGGACAAATAGAACCGGGATGAGCCTGGGTCGCCCTGTCTTCCAGACCGGCCTCGTAGCTGATTATCGATCCGCCGGCTCTCATGCCGCTCCGTGCCGATGATATGAAGCCCCCCAAGATCAACGACCCCTTCCCCCAGGACAATATCGGTTCCCCGGCCGGCCATGTTGGTTGAAATGGTGATGGCACCCTTCTGCCCAGCCATGGAGACGATCTCCGCCTCCTTGCTGTGATTTTTTGCATTGAGGACCTCATGGCGGATTCCCCGCTTGTGGAGCTTATTGCTCAGATCCTCAGACACATCAATGGAGATGGTTCCCACAAGTACGGGCTGGCCCTTCTTATTGAGCTCAACGATCTCATCCATCACGGCTTCGAACTTTTCCTTTCTGGTCTTGTAGA
The DNA here is from genome assembly GCA_020056645.1 of Desulfobacterales bacterium. Classification (GTDB taxonomy): domain Bacteria; phylum Desulfobacterota; class Desulfobacteria; order Desulfobacterales; family JAHIVH01; genus JAHIVH01. The sequence goes on along the minus strand of JAGVHJ010000216.1, from coordinate 2,630 downwards.
TGACATCCGCGTTATCAATACGGATCATCGGCTGATTGGTGGGGATCACCATCACCTCCAAGCCATAGATTTTCTCGAATTCCGTTGCCTCGGTTTCGGCGGTTCCGGTCATGCCGCTCAGTTTGTCATACATGCGGAAATAGTTCTGAAAGGTGATGGAGGCAAGGGTTTGATTCTCATTTTCAACCTTGACATTTTCCTTGGCTTCCAGGGCTTGATGCAACCCTTCGCTGTATCGCCGGCCTGGCATGAGTCGTCCGGTGAATTCATCGACGATGATCACCTCCCCCTCTTTTACAATATAATCCACGTCCCGTTTAAAGAGGGTATGGGCTTTCAACGCCTGGTTGACATGGTGGAGCATCTCTATGTTTGTCGGATCAAAAAGGTTCTCCACACCCAGTTTGGTCTCGACCTTGGCCATCCCTTCTTCCGTTAAAACAACGGATCTGGCTTTTTCATCCAAGGTGTAGTCCTTATCCAGTTTCAATGACGGGATAATTAGATTCACCTGGGTATAAAGGGTGGTCGATTTTTCAGCAGGGCCGGAAATGATGAGCGGCGTTCTAGCCTCGTCGATCAGGATGCTGTCCACCTCGTCGACGATACAGTAGTTCAAATTCCGTTGGACCAGCTGTTCCCTGTAAAATTTCATGTTGTCTCTTAAATAATCGAAGCCGAACTCGTTGTTGGTGCCATAGGTGATATCCGCGCCATAGGCCTCTTTTCTCTGCCTGTCATCAAGTCCATGGACAATCGTTCCAACGGAAAGACCCAGAAATCGATAAATCTGGCCCATCCATTCGGCGTCGCGATTGGCGAGATAATCATTCACCGTGATGATATGGACCCCTTTTCCGGTCAGGGAGTTCAGATAGGCAGGCAGGGTGGCCACCAGGGTTTTTCCCTCACCCGTTTTCATCTCTGCGATCTTTCCTTGGTGAAGGGTGATTCCTCCGATCAACTGGGCGTCAAAATGCCGCATTTTCAATACACGTAATGAGGCCTCTCTAACCGTTGCGAAGGCCTCCACCAAAATATCGTCCAGGGAGGCGCCCTGATCGATTTTTTCTTTAAAGATAAGGGTTTGCTGCGTTAGTTGACTATCACTCAGCGATTTGATCCGGGGTTCGGCGGCGTTGATCAATTCGATGGTTGGTTGAAGCTTGTTAAGCTCCCGCTCATTTTTCGTTCCAAAAATTTTCGTCAAGAATTTAATTAACATGAATCCTGTTTCCCCTTAATCGGTTTTCACGATCATTGTATCTGATTGGGTTTGAGACGATTCGATCATCGGACCTATTGAAAATATTCCCGATTAACAAAACGACATGGGTTATACACCATGACTCCTGAAATTACAATTGGAGGCGCATGAATAATTTTGAAAAATGTGAGCTTCTTTTTTTGTCCAAGGAAGAAAAAAGGACGGGATAGAGAAGGGAAAATCAGTTGAGAATATATTTATCCGGATTGACCGGCAGGCCATTTAATTTGACTTCATAATGAAGGTGGGGTCCGGTGCTTCTCCCCGTGTTGCCCATTTCTGCGATCGGCTCTCCCCGTTTTACAGAGGCGCCTTTATTGACGAGAAATTTGTTCAGATGGGCGTACCGGGTCACCATTCCATAGCCATGATCGATCAAAAGCGTTCGCCCGTACATCCCCTCCGTTTCGGCGGAGATAACGGTCCCATCGGCGGTGGCGTGGATCTTGGAGCCATGACGATTGGCGATATCAAGGGCTTTATGGAACTCTCTTCTTCCGGTGAATGGAGATTCCCGGTAACCGAACTTGGAGGTGACCCATCCGTCGCAGGGCCGGATAGCGGGGGTGCAGAGCAACATGTTATTCTTGGCCTCAAGGCCTTGTATCAGCTCTGAGAGCCCTTTTTCCTGGTTTGTAAAGGCGACATCCAGCTCACCTATCTGATTGTGCATCTCACGAAGAAGGTTGTCATGTTTCGCATTGATGCGGAGGTTTGAGTTGATATCTTCGGGGATCGACCCGCCGATCCCAAAAAGGCTCTCCTCCTCGGGTGACTTTTCAATATTGGCGATGATCCTGATTTTCTTTTCAAAATCATTGATTTGGACAATCTGATTTTTTAGGGCGTTTATTTCAGAGGCGAAGGATTGTATCTGTTGTCGCTGAGACCGGATCTCCTCGTCCTGGTCTCCGATCTTTCTTTCAAGGTTACCCGTATTGACGAACGTTTTCTTGAGCGTCACATAGTCTGTGACCACATATCCGCAGATCAGGATAAAAACGAAAATGGCGGAAAAGAAGATTGCGATCGTCCGCTTTGAAATCGAACTCTGCCTCATGGTCGAGCCGGAGCTGCTCATGATGTATACGGTTAGTCTATCATTCATAGTTGAATTAAACCGGTACCCTGTTATAAGTTTTTTAAACCGCCTGATTCAAATTCAATTTGTGTTTTACGAGTGATGATTCTGGTAATGATAAACTTCGATGTTCGCCATCTATATCATTTTTTAGTGAAGCATGTCAACAATTAGCATGCAATTACTTATTTTTATTCTCTATTTTGTGTAGCGAGACCTGCTTTTCGCTCCTTTTTTCATTATTATCGTCCGCTCTTTCTAAAAACATAACACCTATTTTTT
>JAGVHJ010000021.1 GCA_020056645.1 Desulfobacterales bacterium | reverse complement strand
TCGCCAGTTCAGCAAAAAGCCAAGAAGCTCCCGAAAAAAATAGGGAACGAACAAAACGGGCTTTTCGCCATCTTGATGAATCGCTGCTGAATAGTTACATAAATCATTCATAAGGATCACAAGAGATCATGGTTGTGGGAACCGGACGCATCATCTTCAGACTCCACGAGTGCCACTCGCTCAAGGAAAAGCGGCGTATCGTCAAATCGATCATCGGACGGCTGAGAAACGCCTATAATGCATCCATCGCTGAAGTCGCCGCCAACGACATGTTCCAGAGAGCCGAGATCGGACTGGCCATGGTGGGAAACGATTCACGGGTCATCAACTCGAAAATCGACCAGCTCATCGATATGGCGGAAGAGATGGGATTGGCGGAAATTATCGACACGGAGTTTGAAATCATCACCCTCTGATATCAGGATAAGCCTTCCTTCCGCCCCTCCCATGGTACGTTTCACTCGATGTTCAAGTTTTTGTTAATTTCCCCAACGCCGTGGAAGAGGCGGGGTTGAGCCGCCTCGACACGCCGCTTTGCTTATTTTAAGCCGGATCGCCAATTCTGTTTGATAGCGTCCATCCCATCATAGAATCCAAAACAGCATCAGCTGCCAAACGACTTGTCGTTGATCTCCATGATGGCGGGACTGGTCTTTTGTATGGCCGCCATTTTACCCATGGTCACCGGCAGAATTGTTTCGATATAATAGGAGCCGCTGTGCATCAGGCCATCATAAAAAGCGGCCTCCTTGTCCTTGGCGATTTTTTCCCCTCGGGCTTCCGGTTCGAGACCTCCCAGGAGTTTTTCAACACGGGGCCGAACGATGGTCAAACGCCAGAGGTGCATCCAGCCCATGATCACATCGCCCATGGCCTCCAGAAAAGGTGCGGCGAAGGCGAAGGCGTCGAGCAACCGGCTCGACATGGCGGTCTGTCCCATATACATGGCGAGTTCCGCCAGACGGTTGGCCGCCTGCTCCACGGTTTCAGCCAGACCTGAGAGACCAGAGACCGGCTTGGCGGCGCCCACGGTTTTCTGAATCTCACCGAGCAGGTTCATGAAAACCGCCCCTTGTTTCCGGCCAAGCTTGCGGCCCATGAGATCCATGGCCTGAATGCCGTTGGCGCCTTCGTAGAGACTGGTGATTTTGCAGTCTCTGAGTAGCTGTTCAATGGGATAATCCTTGCAGTAACCGTATCCACCGTAGATCTGCATGGCCTGAACAATCACTTCGAATGCGCGATCGCTGGAATAGGCTTTGATAATTGGTGTCAAGAGTTCGATCACCTCCTTGCAGGCCGTCTTATCTTCTGGGGTGGTGGCGGCGTTCAAGCGGTCGAACATGTTGCCGATATAGTAATTCAGGCTACGGAGCCCTTCGATCTGGGCCTTCATCCAGAGGAGCATGCGTCTCACGTCGGGATGCTGGATAATGGGCACGGCCGGTGCGTCGCTCTCCAGCATGCGGGTCAAATGTTTTCCCTGAACCCGTTCCCGGGCATAGTTAAGGGCGTGCAGATAGGCGGTGCTGGCCATGGATAGGGACTGGGTTCCCACATTGAGCCGCTCTTCGTTCATCATGTGGAACATGGCCTTCAACCCCCTTTCCTTCTCCCCCAGAAGAAACCCCCGGCACTTTCCTTTTGCGCCGAAGGTCACCTGACAAGTGGCGCTGCCGTGGAGGCCCATTTTCTCTTCAATCCCCGTCACCAGGACATCGTTGGATTCGCCCAGAGAGCCATCGTCGTTGACCCAAATTTTAGGAACGAGGAAAAGGGTGATGCCAGCCGGGCCCGGAGGGCTCCCTTCGATACGGGCGATGACCGGATGGATGATGTTCTCGGTCAGGTTCTGCTCTGCGCCGCTGATAAAAATTTTCTCACCCGAGATGGTGTAGGTGCCGTCCGGGTTTTCCCTGGCCGTGGTGGTGAGCGCCCCCACGTCGCTGCCGGCCCCGGGCTCGGTCAAGGCCATGGTTCCCGCCCACTCCCCCCGGTAGAGCTTGGGGAGAAAGCGTTTCTTTAACTTATCGTCGCCAAAGACCTCCACCAGTTTACCGGCCCCGTGGGTGACCATGGGATACATGGCGAAGGCGGTATTGGCGCCCGAAAAGTATTCCCAGACCGCCTGGGTGATCATCATGGGCACGCCCTGCCCCCCCACCTCGGGATCGTCCGTAAGGGCGATCCACTCACCCTCGGTGACCAGCTTGAAAATCCGGTGAAAGCTTTCCGGAACGCGCACCTGACCGTTTTCATAGATGCATCCCTTGTCGCCGTCGCCATAGGTCGGCAGGATCTCCTTGATCGCCAGGTTACGCCCTTCGGTGATCATCATGTCAAACAACTTACGGTTAAATTCGCTGAATTTTTTTGTTTTCGTCAGCGCCTCCACGTTCATCTGTTCGTAGAGCACGAATTCAATATCCCGTCGATCGGCAATCGCCTGAGCCATAATGTGAATCTCCTTATAAAGTGTATGGGTGAGTGGGTCCAAAAGGTTCCACGGATCATCGGGGCGGCATTTTGCAAGTATAGTGCCATCAAAAAACGGCTTCCTATCTTAAGGAAAAAGAAATTGTTGAAATACCATTCATTCATGCCTTGGCCAGATTTTAAAAATCTGGCCAAATAGGCCTGAGCATGGGACTCTTGCAGATCGCCCAGATGATATCCATCCCTATTTCTAAAAGCGGCTAAACAATGTGTTTATCAACCTTTTCAAACGATTGGCTCCCGGCAGGTCCGGCGGAGGCTTGAATCTATTCTGAACTCAAAATAACCAAAGCAACGTAAAATTGGGTATAGTGGTATTTTCCAAATCTCTTAACTGATCGTGTTTAATATAAAAAATGGGCGGATCTGGTTTAGACCCGTGGGCGATCATGGGCACTATTGGGCCGAACATGTCTATACGGGGAGCAGAAAAGGCGTGAATCGTGACACTCGATATGCAAGTTTTTGTTAATTTTCCCAACTCCGGCGTTGGAAAAAATTTTTGATCCTCGAAATACG
>JAGVHJ010000022.1 GCA_020056645.1 Desulfobacterales bacterium | reverse complement strand
GTGTTGCAGATGCTCATTCATGACGACAAAACAGGGAAGGTCGCCTCCGAGCAGATCAGTTTCATTCTGGGCGATTCTTTTTTGATCTCATTCCAGGAGATCGAGGGGGATCTGTTCCATGCGGTCCGAGAGCGAATCCGGAAAACCAAGGGACGCATCCGGACCATGGGGCCGGACTATCTGTTCTACGCCCTGCTGGATGCGGTGGTGGATCACTATTTTCTGGTGCTTGAACGGTTCGGCGGGACCATCGAATCCCTTGAAGCCCAGATCGCCGGCAAGCCCGATGCTTCTTTGATCGTCGGTCTTCATAGTCTGAAGCGGGAAATGATCTTCTTGAGAAAACAGCTCTGGCCCCTAAGAGATGTGCTGGGGAAGCTCACAAAGAACGATATCGCGCGGATCGGCGACCAAACCAGTCTCTACCTTAGAGATGTCCACGATCACACCATTCAGATTATTGATGGCATTGAGACCATGAGAGATCTGGTCACCGGCATGCAGGAGATCTACCTGTCGACCCAGAGCAACCACTTGAATGAGGTCATGAAGGTCCTGACCATGATTTCGACCCTTTTTATTCCCATGTCGTTTGTTGCAGGTGTTTATGGTATGAATTTCAAATACATGCCTGAACTCGAATGGCGATGGGGCTACCCCCTGTTCTGGGCCGTCATCGCTATTCTGATTTCAGGGATGTTTGTCTATTTCCGGAAAAAAAAGTGGTTTTGACCCTCGGTGACGAACCTCCAACATCCGCTGGACGCCACTATCCGCAGCCGGAGTCTTCCATTCGCCCCAGAGGCGTCCCAAACACAGCCTCTCTTTTAGCAAAAATATGATTGTATTTTATAGAGGTGTCTGATAAGGATTCGCGATTATGCTATCCTGGTTTTACCAGGAACATAAAATTCGTTTAGGGGGAAAAAATTGTAATGGAAAACATGTTAGAAGACGACGACGATGAAAAACAAGTTTCAAGAAAAGGTAACATGGCGCAAACCGTCATCATGCATCAGCCGGATGAAGATGATGATTTGAACGAAGCCGCTAATGGGGAAGTCGGAATGGACGAACTCATGAAGCTTTATGACGAAAGCTTTCAGCGCTTCGGCGAGGGCGAGCTTGTCAAGGGCCGGATCATTTCGGTCGACAAGGACTTCGTCCTGGTGGATGTCGGTTACAAGTCCGAAGGATTGATTCCGATCGAAGAGTTCCGGGAGGAAGACGGCACTATCAATGTGCAGATCGGAGACAAGGTCGAGGTCATGGTCGAGGTATGGGACGAGGAAGAAGAGAATGTCGTTCTATCCAAGGACAAGGCCGCGAAAATCAAAATCTGGGAATCTATTAAAGAGATCCATGACGCCGACGGGATCGTGGAAGGTGAAATCACGAGCCGCGTCAAAGGCGGATTCTCTGTGGATGTGGGACTCCAGGCCTTCCTGCCCGGATCCCAGGCCGATCTGCGGCCCATTCGGAACCTGGATGAGATGGTCGGTAAGCGATATAAATTCAAGGTTCTGAAATACAACAGAAAACGAAGCAATATCGTGCTCTCCAGGCGGGCGATTCTCGAACAAGAAAGAGAAGACACCCGTTCCGCCACGCTCGCGGCCATGGAAGAGGGCAAGGTTATGCAGGGTATCGTCAAGAATATCACCGAATACGGCGTTTTCGCCGATCTTGGCGGCGTGGATGGTCTTCTCCATATCACCGATATCTCCTGGGGCCGCGTCAAGCACCCGTCGGAGATGTTCTCTGTGGGAGACAAGATTACGGTCAAGATTCTTTCCTATGATCTTCAGAACGAGCGCGTCTCGTTGGGCATGAAACAATTGACGCCCGACCCGTGGTCCATCGCCACCCAGAAATACCCGGTGGGTTCCCGCGTATCTGGCAAGGTCGTGAGCCTCACCGATTACGGCGCTTTTGTGGAGCTGGAAGAGGGAATCGAGGGTCTGATTCATGTGTCCGAGATGTCCTGGACACGGAAAGTGCGCCATCCTTCCAAGATCGTCTCCGTGGGCGAAATGGTGGATGCCGTTGTCCTCGATCTGAAACCGGAAAACCGCCGGATCTCTCTGGGTATGAAGCAGATCGCCGCGAATCCGTGGGAAGTCATCAGTGAAAAGTATCCCATCGGAACGGTTATCGAAGGCAAAATCAAGAACATCACCGATTTTGGCCTTTTCATCGGCATTGACGACGATATCGACGGTCTGGTGCATATTTCGGATATCTCCTGGACCAAACGCATCAAACACCCCTCCGAGGTCTACAAAAAGGGGGATACGGTTCAGGCGGTCGTTCTCGATATCGATAAAAACAGCGAACGCTTCTCCCTGGGCATCAAGCAGATCTCTCCAGACCCGTGGAAGAGTGTCGCCGAACGCTACGCTCCTGGAAAGGAGATCACCGGAAACATCACCAACATTACCGACTTCGGCGTATTTGTGGAGCTGGAGGAGGGGATTGAAGGGTTGATCCATGTTTCCGAGATCAGCAAAGAGAAGATCAAGACGCCCGTTGGCATGTACAAGGTCGGCGAAGCCATCACCGCCAAAGTCATGAACATCAACAGCGACGAGCGAAGAATCGGACTTTCGATCAAGCGTCTCGACATGGATGATGACAAGGCGATTCTTGCGGAATATGTGAACAAGATGGGGCCCGCCACATCATCGTTCGGTGAAATATTGAGGGAAAACCTTCAGGATAAGATCAAGGAAGAGTAAGCGTTTCCCATTGGATGCGTCTCTTTGGCAATAGAGCGAAGAGACGCACTCCATGTTACACCACCGGCGCGCATATCTTTTTTTTCCGCCTCCGGCGGCCAGATTTTAAACAACTGGACAACCTGGTTGAGGTTGAGGGATTGGACTTTTATTGATCGCTCAGATGACATCAACGCCTTTTTCTAAAATGAGATAACTCCATGTTCGCAAGAAGGCATCCCTATCTCTTTTTCCTGCTGGTCTCCTTT
>JAGVHJ010000309.1 GCA_020056645.1 Desulfobacterales bacterium | reverse complement strand
TTATATTGGAATCGTGGGAGAAAAGATCGTATAAACCGCTTCCCGCGTTAGCCCCCCTAGGGCCCCCTCCGAAGATCGCGGTCGTGGGCATGGGCATGGTGGTCTCCCACACAAAAGAGGCCGCCGGGTTCAAGGAGGCCCTCTTTTCAGGAAAGGAGACCTTAAGGGAGATGAACGAGGGGATTCTGGGAGGGTTCGCCGATCCCTTTGAACTGCCCCTCATGGGATTGAAATTCTTTCCTGCGGCGCTGGACCAGACCCTCTCCCAGCAGCTTCTCATGCTCAAGGCGGCCCTTGAAGCCGTGGAAGATGCAGGGGCGCTCCCCACGGCGCGGACCGGCGTCCTCGTGGGCATGGGCTGCGACACGGAAGTGACCCGGTCCGGACTATGCTGGCGGCTTCGCCACTGGCTCAACCGCTGGAGCGGCGGGAAAGAGGCGCCCCACTTTTCACGGTGGGTCTCAGAGACCAAGGACCAGATCAATCACGCCCGGGAGCCCTCGGCTATCCTGGGAGCCATGCCCAACATCGTTGCGAACCGTCTTTGCAGCCAGTTCGATTTCCAGGGACCCAGCCACACGATTTCCGCGGAAGAGATCTCGGGCCTGCGCGCTCTTGAGCGTGCCATTTCCGGACTGAGGAACGGCGATATCGACGCGGCCCTGGTGGGGGCCGTGGACATGAGCTGCGAACCAATCCATTTAAAAGCGGTTCAGGATATTCTGGCGGAAAATCGGCGGATTCCGGGAGACGCAGCGGTGGCGCTGGTTTTAAAACGTCTTGATGACGCGGAAAAAAACAACGATACCGTTTACGCGCTCCTTTCAGATGAGCCTGCGCCCGAAAGCGCCGTTCAATTCGGTTTCGGGGGAGGGGAGATCAACCTGACCCGCCGGTTCGGCCACTCCCACGCGGCCTCTGGGCTCGTGCATGTGGCGGCGGCGGTGGTCTCCTGTTATGATGGAAAGATTCCCTCCGGCGAATCGGCTCCTGCCGCGCCCTGGGAAACCGGGGAAGGGCAGGGGAGAGTGGCTCAAGTCGCCATGACCGCCCTTGGCGGCGAATCATCGGTCATCCGGGTGGAGAGCGCTTCCAGAAGAGTGGAAAAAAAGGCCGGTGAAAAAAAAGGGAAACCCCCTTCGAGAACCTATCAGGTCCACCTGAAGCGGGTGAAATTCACACCCTTCGACGCCTCTTCGGAAGCGGCTCCCCCAAAGAGGCTCCACATGCCGCCTTCTCCGACACTTCCGGGAACGATAGCCCTGTATCAGGCGTCGTCGCCTCTGATGAAACCGCCCTATCAACCCGCGCCCGGAAAAGCGGCGGCCGATCATCGGCCCGTTCCCCCCCCTTCCTCCCTATCACCCTTTGCCAGGCCCGCGGCACTGAAACCAGCTTCTCATAAGGAATCGAGTCTCATGAAAAAACTCTTGCAGCATTTGGTTGAAAAAAATCATCAGATCGCGCTGATTCATAAGGAATTTGTTCAGCAACAGGAGACGATCCACAAGCAATTCCTGGATGTGCAGGCACAGGCCATGAATACCTTGACACGTCTTGCCACCTCGGGATGGCCTCTTCCCGAACAGATAGTATCGGCCTTGAATCCCGAGTTGGAAGAACCCGGAGAGCCCGCTGATTTCTCGACGGAACCGGCTCATTCCCTTTTCGAACCCGCGCCCTTTTTCGAGGCTCCGAAGCCTATGGTTCAGACGCCTCGCCCAAAACCCGCCGCGACTGGAGCGACTGAGAGGTCAACCCTCAACCCGCCAAAGGCCAAAGAAGCCCCTGTCGTGGAGAAAAAGGAGACGGGCGCGGTTAATCCCTTGTTGAAGCAATTTGAAAATCCCTTATACATTGAACCCGAAGGCCCCACCTTTTCAAAGGATCAGCTTGAAATCTTAGCCTCCGGAAAAATTTCCGAGGTGTTTGGCCCCATGTTCAAGATCCAGGATGACTTTCAGCGTCAGGTGCGGCTCCCCGAATATCCGCTTCTTTTGGCCGACCGGATCACGGGCCTCAAGGCCGAACCCGGCTCCTTGGGAAAAGGAATCATCTGGACAGAAACTGACGTGTTGAGAGATGCCTGGTACAGTAATGACGGCTATATGCCAGCCGGTGTCACCGTTGAGTCGGGCCAGTGTGACCTGACGCTTGTCTCCTACCTGGGGGCTGATTTCAAAAACAAAGGAGAACGGGTCTACCGGCTGCTGGGATGTGACCTCATGTACTACGGCGAGCCGCCACGGGCGGGCGACACGCTCTGCTATCAGATTCATGTGGATGGTTACGCCAATATCGGCAACACCCGCATCTTTTTCTTCCGTTACGATTGCCGGATTCGAGGTGAACTGAGACTCTCGGTCCGGAACGCCCAGGCCGGGTTCTTCTCCGATCAGGAGCTCGCCAATTCCAAGGGGATTTTATGGACCCCGGAAACCGGCGAACACAAACCCGACACTGAATCGGTGTTGACGCCGCCTGCGGTTTCCTTCACCCGAAGCGCCTTTACCGCAGAACAGGTGAAGGCCTTTTCCGAGGGCCGGGTCTATGAATGTTTTGGGCCGGGTTTCTAGATCGCCGAAACCCATTCCAAGACGCCTAAAATTCAATCGGGCATGATGTGTCTCATAGACAAGGTGACCCATTTCGATCCCAAAGGGGGCCCCTGGAAGCGGGGCTATCTCCGGGTGGAGAATCAGATCCCGCCGGACGCCTGGTATCTCACCTGCCACTTTAAAAATGACCCCTGCATGCCCGGAACCCTCATGTCGGACGCCTGTCTTCAGACCATGTCCTTTTACATCACCGCCATGGGCCACACCCTCAAAAAAGACGGGTGGCGCTTTGATCCGATCCCCAACGAAGTCATCAGCATCAAGTGCCGGGGCCAGGTGACCCCTTCCAGCAAGACCCTTGTTTACGAAACCTTCGTGGAGGAGTTCGAGATCGTGGACGGTCTCTACCCCACCCTTTGGGCCGACATCCTCGCCACCTGCGACGGCCTGAAAATTCTCCATATCCGGCGCATGGGGCTACGGCTTGTTCCGGACTGGCCTCTGGACTGCTGGCCCCATCTCCTGGAGAATTATGTGGAAAAACGGAAAGTCGCCAAAATCGACGGGATGGAATTCGGTTACAAATCGCTGCTGGCCTGCGCCTTTGGAAAACCATCGGACGCCTTCGGGCCTCCGGGCGCGATTTTCAATACGGGCCGCCACATTGCGCGGCTTCCCGGACCGCCATACCACTTCATGACACGGGTCAGCATGATCAATGCGACGCCGGGGGCCATGAAAACCAACGAAGTGATCGATGTGGAGTACGACGTGCCGCCGGGTGAGTGGTATTTCAACAAGAACGGCAACAAGACCATGCCCCTCTGCGTCCTCATGGAAGTGGCGCTCCAGCCCTGCGGATGGCTCGCTGTTTTCGAAGGAGGCCCCGCCACCTCCGACAAGCCCCTCTACTTCAGAAACCTGGACGGCGTCGGCAAAATCATCAAGGAGATCAAGCCGGACACCGGCGTCATCACCACCCGGACCCAACTCGTGAACATCGCCCGGGTCATGGGGGTCATCCTTGTCCGGTTTCAGGCCACCTGTTTTGTGGAAGGAGAAAAGGTCTACGAAATGGAGACCGGTTTCGGCTTTTTTTCTTCAGCGGACCTCTCCCAGCAGATTGGCCTGGGGGCCAAAAAAGAGGAGATCGCCTGGCTCGACGAACCCAACGATTTCCTCGTGGATCTCACGCAAAAACCGGAACGCTACTGCAAAAAAGCCCTTCGCATGCCCGATGAGATGCTGCTCATGATCGACAAGGTCACAGGCTACTGGCCCAAAGGCGGCCCCAAAGCTCTTGGCATGATGCGGGCCGAAAAAAAGGTGAACGTGAGCGAATGGTTCTTCAAGGCCCATTTCTTCCATGATCCCGTTCAGCCGGGCTCTCTCGGCGTCGAAGCGATTCTCCAGTTGATCCAGTTCTATATGATACACGTTGGGCTGGACAAGGGAATCGAAAATCCGAGGTTCACGCCCGTGGGACTTGACCAGAACTTTACCTGGAAATACAGGGGCCAGGTCACACCGGAAAAGAAGCGGATATCGGTTGAGATTCATATCCACGAAACCGGACAGGATGAAAAGGGAGCCTATGTCATTGCCGAAGGCTTCCTCTGGGCCGACAGCCTACGGATTTTTAACGTGAAAAACATCCGGATGGAGATAGTCTCGGGCGGTCACTTTGACGGCCCCACCCCTGAAAATGAGTCGCCTCCGGATCCATCGGGGAAAAAAAAAATTGAAAATTCCAGAGAATTAATCAAGAGAGAGGCCGATTCGGTCATCAAAAAGGTGGCGGCCCATATCGGTGTCCCGGAAAAATATGTCCGGCTCTCCGGAAGACCCGGTCTTGCGGTGTGTGACGCCAGGCCCATGAAACTCTATCCCTACACGGTTTCCGAAGGGGAGACGGGAGAAGAGAAGATCCGGATCGGCGATCCGTTCCTCGATTTCGAAACCATGCTCGACTACAGCCGGAAGGTCTGGAACGTGGGGCCGTGGATCGGGGAGCGATTGTCCTATGGGCTCTTGAGGCAGTTCACGGGTGAGATCGTTTTAGAGGACCCGGTCGCATTTGATGCGGTAAAGGACCGGAGCCTTCTCTACCTCGCCAACCATCAGGTCCAGTCTGAATCGATTCTTTTTTCCATGATCGTCAAGGTCCTTGCCAAAAGGCGGATGGTCGTGATTTCCGACTCCATCCACCAGACCCGCTGGACCGGCCCCGTGGATGAGTTGATGTACCGCTATCCAGGGGTCAACTATCCCAAAACCATCGTCTATTTCACCCAATCGAACCGCAAGTCCATGTTCGACATTTTGGAAGATTTCAAACAGAAGATCAGGGAGGAGGGGGTATCGGTCTTCCTCCATCCCGAAGGCAAGTTGGGCCTAAGCTGTAGACACCCGGTCAAGACCCTGAGCTCCGTGTTCCTCGATCTCGCTATAGATATGGATCTTCCCATCATTCCCGTCAAGTTCGCGGGGGGCCTCCCCGTGGAAGAAATGAAGGATGTCCGGGATTTTCCCATGGGCTATGGCCGCCAGGATTACCATATCGGTAAACCGATCCTGCCCGAAGAGCTGAAAAAACAGGCCTACGCGGACCGGCGGAAATTGGTGATCGACGCCATCAATGGGCTGGGGCCCTCCTGCAAGACCGAGCGTCCAACCCCCCCCGATCCCGTGTTCATGAAGGAGGTTTCTTCCTGGATAGCGGAAAAAGGGGTGAGTGAGGTTCAGGCCGTGATTTTCAAGGCCTTTGAACGGCTCCAGGATCACGACCCCGAAAGCCAACGTTTTATTCAAAGGGCCTATGACAAGAGCGTCACCTTCGGCGATGACCCCAAGGGAAAATGGCTCTCCGAACTGGCCGCCTGGCTTTTTGATTGATAAATCCCACGGCCAAAAGAAGCCGGGCGGGGAATGGCATTGGGGATGCGCCTGTGGGCGGCCCTGCCGGGAGCCAACCTTTTGAAAAGGTTGCCAAACATGGTAAAAAAGGTTCTATAAACACCATCTATAGTTACGGTCATATGACTTGATACTTAATTTTGTTTGTCAAGAGCAGCGTCATCTCGCCAAAACGCGTCTTCGACCTCACGAATCTTCATGATCAATCCAGCACAAGTTTTCGACGTTACCTTATCAAAAGCCTTTTCAAGCTGAAGGATCAAATTTTCCATTGTAAAATCGCAGTTTCGGGCGATTTCGTTTTTTACTATTCCCCAGCAAGTCTCTATTGGTTGCAATTCTGGATGATACGGCGGCGTACGCAATATCTCATGCCCCTGCTCGCCGGCGATCTCATCTAAGATGTATGTGGGCTGAGGCCCCACCTTGGCTAAGATTTCAACCAGCTCAGCTTTTAAACAATCTTCTTTAACCGGAATGCTGTTCCTCTCCAACCACGATTGAATGTTCTCTTTTTTACACGAAGGTGTCGGTGCCGAGAGAGGCGATAATATATTGTGGCAAGAGGCATTATCCATAATTATAAGCGAATTATCAGGAATATTTGCGAGCAGCTTTTCCTTGAACCATTTTGTAAACATTCCTTGGTTCATTTGACCATGATAGTCGCCTGTTTTTCTGGTGCTCTTGAAAGTTACCTTGGCCCCTGGAATCCAACCATCTTTGGTAATTGCATTCATGATTATTAAGCGCTCACCTTTTCCGGTAGGTTTCTGAATCCATGGGCCATCATCGTCGTAGTACCACACAAAATCTTTGCTGTGGTTTTTGTTTACATAAGACTCATCTAAGTAAACCTCAGGACGAACAGTACCTTCTTCACCTTTCCTGTTGGCTATTTTCCGTCTGAGATAACGTTTTCTCGCTGCTACAACATGGTCTTTTTCCTTTAACCGTTGGGTGCGAACTCCTTTTCCAAATGTAAATCCCCAACGATCAAGGGCTCGTCCTAACGTTCGGACACTAAATTCTTTCTCTGGGGCAACTCCTGAAAGATGCTCGCACAACATCTCAAGTGTAATATAAGCGCCCTCTTTATTGGCTTTCCGAATATAATCCCGAACGACCGTCTGAATAGAGTCGGAGAGCAATCGCTGTGGCCGCCCTTTAAATTCTTGCTCCATAACACCAAAGTCTATGCCACGGTTATAATCTGCTAAAATCCGTTTAACCGTAGTTATGCCAAACCCGAGAGCGTTCGCTACTTTCTGAACACTTGGATATCTGTGTTCCTGAAGATCTTTTTGGGTACGATCAAAATACTTTTTCAGAGTAACTATTACTCTCTTTTCTTCTGGTGTAAGTGATTTGCCTTGCCCCATGACCATGCTCCTTTCAGCTTTTTCCGCAGAAAATAACTTTAGGAGCTTATTATATACAATTTTCAAAATGTATCAAGTCATTTGACCGGAACTATAAAAACCTATTTTCCCAGCTTTTTAAAAGCTGGCCGCCAAGGCAATGGAGACTTATCCCATGTGAGCGAGAATAATCTTCAGGATGCGCCGCACCGGCTCGGCGGCGCCCCACAAGAGCTGATCTCCCACGGTGAAACAGGTCATGAACGATGGCCCCATGTTGAGTTTCCGTATCCGGCCCACGGGAACATCCAAGGTCCCGGTCACCGCCGCGGGTGTCAGGTATTTCAAGGTGTCTACCTTGGTGTCCTCTACGACCCTGACCCACTCGTTCGCCCCCCGGATCAACCCTTTGATCTCTTCGATGGAGATATCTTTTTTCAATTTGATGGTCAAGGCCTGGGAGTGGCACCTCATGGCTCCGACCCTCACACAGATGCCATCCACGGGAATGGGGGGGGCCGTCATGAGAATTTTGTTGGTTTCCGCGTAACCTTTCCACTCTTCACGGGTCTGCCCCGACGGCAGGGCCGAGTCGATCCAGGGAATCAGACTTCCGGCCAGAGGGGCTCCGAAATTGTCGGTGGGGAAGGCGGCGTCCCGCATGGTTTTGATGACGCTTTGATCGATGGACTCAATGGCGGACTGGGGATCGGCGAGCAGCGTGTCACACGATTTGGAGAGTTTTCCCATCTGAGCCACCAGTTCCCGCATGTTCTTCGCCCCGGCCCCGGATGCGGCCTGATAGGTCATGGAGGTCATCCATTCGATCAGATTCTCTTTGAAAAGACCGCCGATCGCCATGAGCATGAGGCTGACCGTGCAGTTGCCTCCAATATAATCCTTGATGCCGGTTTTAAGGGAGGATTGAATGACATCCATATTCACGGGATCAAGAACGATCGTCGCGTTTTTTTCC
>JAGVHJ010000474.1 GCA_020056645.1 Desulfobacterales bacterium | reverse complement strand
GGGGTGGGGCTCAATCTCACAAAAGCGAACCATGTGGTTCACTTTGACCGGTGGTGGAACCCGGCGGTGGAAGATCAGGCAACCGACAGGGCCTTTAGGATCGGACAGAAAAAAAATGTAATGGTGCATAAATTTGTTACCAAAGGAACGGTGGAAGAAAAAATCGATCTCATGCTTCACGATAAAAAAGTGCTCTCGGACCGGGTGATCGCGCCCACCGGGGAGGCCCTGATCACCGAACTCGACAACAAGGCGCTACTGAACCTTTTCCGCCTAAAATTATAGCAAAGGAGACACAATGAAATGAGCCGGTACTATGATTTCCCCGAATATGTGAGCGTCCATGAAAAAAGAGCCCGAGCCGCCAAAACAATAAAGCAGTTGCAAAAGAAAAACCCCAATCTGAAGCCAGTTGTTTTAGATGGAAAGCGTATCGCAACCACATGGTGGGGAAAGGAGTGGAACAGCAATCTGGAACGCTACGCCGACTACTCTAACCGCATCGGGCGAGGAAGAAGCTATGTGCGCCATAACGCGGTGCTCCATCTCGACATCACTCCTGGAAAGGTCGAGGCCCTGGTGCAGGGGTCCGGCGCCTCACCTTACAAGGTGGACATCACTATCAAACCTATTTCCAAATCAACATGGGAGGAAATTAAGAGGGCCTGTAAAGGAAAGCTGAGGAGCCTTCAGGCCCTCATGGGAGGAAAATTTCCCGAAGAGTTGGCGCGCTTATTTACAGAGAAAGGCGCGGGACTCTTTCCCTCTCCCAAGGAGATCTCTTTTGATTGCAGTTGTCCGGACTGGGCCTCCATGTGCAAACATGTAGCCGCGGTTCTTTATGGAATCGGATCCCGGCTCGACCATGAACCGGACCTCTTTTTCATCTTAAGAAAAGCGGATAAAAACGACCTGATCTCCGAGGCGGTGATCGAAAGCAAAAACGATCTCCTTGAAAAAGCGGCCCGGAAAAGCAGCCGGGTTATAGACGAGAGCGTTGTCCTCTCCGAGATGTTCGGGATCGACCTGGATGACGCAGAAAAAACGCCCCCCCAATCCCCTGCAAAACCCCCTAAAAAAGCGGCTCTCAAAAAGGCGGCCAAAACGCCCCTGAAAACAGCCGTCAAAAAAACGGTCAGAGAAAGAGAACAAAAAAAATCGGTGGCGGAAACGCCCCTCACGCCTCGTCAGATCCGGGAAGAGGTGGAGAAGCTCATACGGAAAAAAAAGGGGGGGATCCCGGTATCGGATATCATCAAGGCGGTTGGATTGGCCCCCATCAAGATCCGGAACGCCATCACCCGGCTCAGGCAGTTGGGGAAAATCGAACCGGTTTCCCGGGGTGCTTACCGGGTGACCCCGACAAAAAAACAAATAACCTCCAATGGCCGGTGATATGACTTCCTATCCAACCCTCACGATTAAACAAAGCGCGGAAAAATCGGTTCAACGACGCCATCCGTGGCTCTTCTCCAACGCTGTCGACCGGGTGAAGGGAGCGCCCCGAAGCGGTGAGACCGTCAGGGTGGTCACGGGGAAAAATGAGTTCTGCGGATTTGGCGCTTACTCCCCCTCATCCCAGATCCGGGTCCGATTCCTCTCCTTTGATCCGGCAGAGATGATCACACCTGAATTCTTCCGGAAAAAGCTTTTCCAGGCCATCAAAAAAAGAGGGTCGCTCCTCTCCTCTCCCCTTCCTTCCGTGAGAATCGTCAACGGAGAATCGGACGGCTTGCCAGGACTTATTGTGGATCGATACGCCGATTTCCTGGTATGCCAGTTTCTCTCCGCAGGCCCGGAAGCGAATAAAACGGAGATCGTTTCTTGCCTGGCCGAACTATGCCCGGTAGCAGGCATATATGAACGTTCGGACTCGGATGTGCGGGAGAAGGAAGGACTTCCCCAGACCAAAGGTCGCTTATGGGGAAAGGAGCCCGGAGAGCTGATCCAAATCCAGGAAGGGGAACTTTCGTTTCTGGTGAACGTCAAAACCGGTCATAAAACAGGCTTCTATCTGGATCAGCGGGATAACCGGAAAAGAGTCTCGGAATATGTGAAAGAGAAAAAGGTATTGAACTGCTTTTCATACACCGGCGGTTTCAGCCTCTTCGCCTTGCAGGGCGGCGCAGACCATGTCACGAGTATCGACAGCTCGGAAGAGGCGGTTTCCATGATCGAAAAGAACGCCGCGCTGAACCAAATGCCCTCCTCCCGAATGACCACTCTTCAGGAAGATGTTTTTCTCGCTTTACGCAAATTCAGGGACTGGAATGAACGGTTCGACGTGATCGTACTTGATCCCCCCAAGTTTGCGAGTTCCGGCCAGATGGTGCAAAAAGCGGCCCGGGGGTACAAGGATATCAATCTCCTGGCCCTGAAACTTCTCAACGAGGACGGCTATCTCTTCACATTCTCCTGCTCTGGCCATATCCCCCGATCCCTGTTTCAGAAAATCGTATCGGACGCGGCCCTGGATGCCGGAAGGGCGGCACAAATCACAGGCCACATGACCCAGGCGGAGGATCACCCCGTGTCGCTCAATTTTCCGGAAGGCCTTTACCTGAAAGGATTGATCATCCGGGTTGAATGAGACGAGGCGAAAAGATTTGTAACTATTCAGTATAGCCTTGTTTTAGTGGCAAAAAGGCCCTTTTGTGAAG
This sequence comes from Desulfobacterales bacterium, assembly GCA_020056645.1. Classification (GTDB taxonomy): domain Bacteria; phylum Desulfobacterota; class Desulfobacteria; order Desulfobacterales; family JAHIVH01; genus JAHIVH01. Next base: position 201 of record JAGVHJ010000474.1, on the reverse strand, counting down.
TGACATTTACTTTTTTTCGGATGAGCGGTTCGAAGGCTTTTCGCGCTAAAACGGACAAACGGTTTGAGGCCTTCAGGCCGGGTTTTTGAACGTTCAGCGAAAAGCCAAGAAGCTCCCGAAAAAATAGGGAACGAACAAAACGGGCTTTTCGCCATCTTGATGAATCGCTGCTGAATAGTTACACTCGATGTTCAAGTTTTT
>JAGVHJ010000558.1 GCA_020056645.1 Desulfobacterales bacterium | reverse complement strand
GATCTAACATTCAGGATGTCAAATCCTTCTCAGACCGGATCGAGTATATCAAGATCCCCTATGTGCTCGACCTCAACACGGAAGTGGAAATCTACCGGAATATCTTCGGGAAACATATCGGCGCCAATTTTCTTCCACGGGTCCTCCACAATTTCGCGCGAGTCATTATCTCGACCCGACTGCAGAAAAAATCGGACGCTTTCCTGGAGTGGATCGGAGATCCGGATCGATATAACCTTTATTGCGATAAAAATCTCCAGCTTCTCAAGATGGAGATTTACACCGGCTATATTCCCAACTGGCTCTCAGAAGAAGACCGGAAGAAATTCACCGCTCCCATGAGGCGGAAAGCCATCGGAGAGGCCGAATTCGATGGGGTCCAGGGTCTATCTGGCAGGGATTCCATCAAGATATTCAATCAGTTCTACACCACCTACGCCAAAGAGAATAAACTCATCACCATGTCCATGCTCCAGAACTTTTTCACCAAGATTCGAAAGGATTTAAACGAGCTTATTCCCGAAGGTTTTTTTGATTCTCTCATGAAAAATTACAACTACACGATTCTCCAGGAAGTAAAAGAATCCCTCTATTATTACAATGAAGAACAGATTGAAAAAAACCTGAAAAACTACATGTTCGCCGTCAATTTCGAGACTGGCACAACCGAAGTATGTACTTACACCGGAGAGAAACTGGAGATCACCGAAGCCTATTTCGACCATATTGAACAGCTTCTTTACGGATCAAAAACCACCAAGGCGAAACTTCAAACATTCAGGAAAGCGACCCAACGGGAATACTCGACCAGCACCCTTCCCCAGGAAATTATCCTAAACAGCATGCAGATCCAGGAAACCAAGCTTTTTAAAACCCTTTATGAAAAGTACGTTTACAGCTTGAAAGAAAAGGTTCTGGAACCTTTCCTGGAAAACGAGAATTTCCGAAAGGCCATCAAGGATTTCGGCACGGAAGGCTTCAAAACATACGACAAGAAGATCCGAGATGATGTGACCTACTTGATGCAGAACCTCTGCGACCACCATCGCTATTCAACTCAAGGGGCCAAAGAGATATGCATCTATATGATAGATAACGATCTTGCCAAAAAATTCTGATATTTAGTGCCTGAACGAAAACCCTCTTTTTTTCCCGATTTCTGCGTCAGGCTCAAATTTTAATCCTCGAAATACTTCTATGTATTCCTTCGGTTAAAATTTTCGCCTTCCTTGAACTCGAAAAAAAATCTTGGTTTTCGTTCAGGCACTATTTAACAATAGCGGGTTGGGGGAAAGCGCGAGCAAACCCCAGCCCCTTTTTACATGACCTTGGTTCCCCCCATTCCTACCTTGGATATGGATTGCAGTTTTTAATGTAAACCCGTCCCTGGAGCACATTCCCTTTTGAATACTCTGTAAAAATGCATGTGTTCGTTTGTGGGTCGTAGGTTTCGATCCAGATATTGTCTTCCTTCCATGTGATTCCCAAATGCTGCTGGCCCACAGGTGTTCGAATGGACATCTCGCCGCCATAACGCTTGACGAAAACCTGTTCAAAATGGAAAGCATAAGCGCCCCATCCGGCGACCATGATAACCGCCGCCGCGCCCAGGGCTGTTTTCCATAGTTTCGCCTTATACCCAACACCAAAGAGCACAAGCCCCGTGATCACAACCAACACGATCCAGTATAGATAGGTAATCATTGCAACATTTCTCCTCTTTTTTATAGATTGAATAGTCCATCGTGCAACCGGGGTCAACAGATAATCGATCCCGGCGTCGCGTGGGAGCTCCTGACCGCAGCGCGCCCTATCGATTTGTATGACAAAATTTCATTGTATTACATTTTTACCCAATAATTCGTTTTTTTTCTTGACAAGATAATACAATGTATTACATTAAGCCTACATTAAACACATGAACTGAGGAAAACAATGATACGACACCGAAAAAAAGAAAAAGTCATTCAAACCCGAATTACTGACAATCTTTATTCCAAAATCAACAAGGAAGCGGGAACCCTGGGTGTATCCGTATCCAATCTGGTCAGAAACGTGTTGTTTAATGCCTTTGACCTTGTGGAAGATATTGTGACGGACGGCAAGGATATCGCAAGAACCGCGCAGCGAAACGCCTACTCCATTCTAGGAATTAAAAAAGAGCAGTTGGTTCCCGATTCCTTAGAGGGGGGTGCGGTTCACGAAACCGCATACTCTCCCCAACAGGCCATGATAATAGGGTGGCAGGAAGCCATTCTCAATCTGAACGCCGTCTGTTTTGAATGCAACGCCATTCTTCCCAAAGGGACAAAAGCGGCCATCGCCATTATGGATGGACAGGGGCCTCGGCCCATCATATGTACCGGATGTCTTGGAAACCTGGCGGGAACGATACGCTCCCACACAGGAAGTGAGATAGAAACGATCTGAGAGACAAATTAAAAACAAGGCATTCTCGAACCATTACGGTTTTTTTAAACTCATTAAGCAAAAAGGAGAAGTCACCATGAACGAAACGTATAAAAACATATTAGCAACGATCAACGTATGTGTCGATAAAGCCACCACCGGGTACAGATCCGGCCCCCCCCGGTTGTCGCCTTTTCAGCGGCCGGTTTTACCGCCCTCGTTTTACCCATTCCACTGTGGTAAAAAAACCCTGAAAAATCAGTGACCCTGAACAAACGGCCCCTGATTGTCAGGCCACGGACGCTTATGAAACGATGACGGAAGAGAGACGAATGATGGCAGACCGAATTGTGCTGGAACGATACAAATCACCAAACTGGATATTCAGATTCGATAAAGAGCATGACGGGTATATTTATAAAGGCCGGAAGTATCTCTATAAACTGTTTTTTGAGAACCCCGTGAAAAACCGCAAGCCATTCTGGATCGGACAACTGCTGGAGAATCATGTCTGGATCACTGCGGAAAAAGAGATCAAGGCCAAACGGATATCTTTCCTGGGAAGCCATATCGATTTTCAATGAGATAAAACCATAAGGAATGCCCCCCAATGCCCATGAAGCTGATTGTCGCCATGACTCAAAACCAGGTGATCGGAAATAAGAACCAGATACCCTGGCATATTCCGAAAGAACAGGCCCTCTTTAAAAAAATCACCATGGGCCATACGATTCTCATGGGCCGGAAAACATATGAATCCATCGGCCGGGTCCTTCCGGGACGAAAAAACGGGGTGATCACCCGGAACCCCGGCTTCCATGGAGAAGGCATCATCGTTTACCCCTCCCTTGACAAGGCCCTTAAGGTTCATGCCGGAGAATCGTTCTTTGTCATCGGCGGCGAGGAGATCTTCAATCAGACCATCTCCCGTGCGGATGAGATCTATCTCACCACCATCCATATAACGATTCCAG
>JAGVHJ010000171.1 GCA_020056645.1 Desulfobacterales bacterium | reverse complement strand
GCTTCATCGATCTGGCGGGGATGGACAAACATACCTTTGATCTTCGTCACCTCATCCGCCCTGCCCATGATGCCCTTCAGCTTATAAGAGGTTCTGCCGCAACGGCATTCGGACTCATCCAGTACGGAAAGGTCTCCGGTGCCGTAGCGGACAAGCGGATAGCATTCGTTGCTGAAATCGGTGACCACCACTTCGCCGATGCTGCCTGCGGGAAGCGGATCCCCGGTCACGGGGTCGCAAATCTCAATGTAAAGATCATCGGAGATGTGCATGCCGTTTTCCTGTGGGCATTCATAAGCAACACCGCCCAGGTCGGCTGTGATGTATGCCTGACGAACGATGATGCCATAGTCGTTCAGCCCTTTTCGCAGGGAAGGGGACAAGATCTCCCCCGCAACCAGGGCGATCTCCATCGCAAGGTCTTTTGCGGTGTCATGGCCGAGTTCTTTCATTTTTTGGATCAGCGACAGCAGAAAGGAGGGAACGCCGATATAGCCGTTTATTTTCAATCCCGCCATCGTCTTTGCCTGGATCTCGGTATTTCCGACACCGGTGGGCACCGTGACGCAGCCGATGCCGTTGCAGGCCTCATCCAGGAAGATACCCGCGGGGGTCAGGTGGTAGGAAAAGGTGTTCATGACAAGGTCACCCGGCCGGAACCCTGCGTTGTAAACGCATTTCCGCAACCCCCAGTAATCCTCTTTTCTTCCTTCGGGATCATAGATGGGACCGGGAGAAACATAGATCCTTTTGAGTTTTTCAACCGGGACGGCGAGAAATCCCCCGAACGGCGGGGCGGCGTGGTGAAATTCCGGCATCCTGTTTTTCTTCAGAATGGGCAGCCTGGAAAAATCGCCGCCGCTTATGACGGTTTTCGGGTTGACCTCCCTCTCTTGAAGAAATTTTCTGTAACCGGGGGCATGGTCATAGGCGTACTGAAACGCCCGGAGCGCCTCTTTTTCTTTCAATGCGGCCCGTTCGGGCCGGCCCATCCGCTCCGCTTTTTCGTCGTAAAAGCCCTTGTTTCTCTCCGTCCGCGTCTTTTTTGGCATATGCCGGCTCCTCTGTCTTTAAGCCCTGTGAAAGCCCTCTTTTCCCTGGCTTGTAACGCCTGATGTTCTCGTAGAAAGTCTGGAAACTCCATATCCCGTCATTCCCGCCAAACTGGAATAGATTTCAATGCCTTCCGGATACCGGCCTCCGCCGGCGCCATGTCAGGGAGACTTTTTTACGAGGTCGTCAATACTGCGTGTTTCGAAACGCTTCATTCCATTCCGAAACACGCAGTCGTTGAAAAACGGTTACTTTGGATACGTGGCGCTGAATGATGAAACGTTGGTCACATTGTCGGCCTTGAAAACAGCGGAACCTTCTTTCACATGTACTGGAAATGAAAAATCCGGAATTCCTGTCCACCATTTTTCCAACTGGTCATGGACGGCTATCCCTTTTTCCTGGAGCTTCAAACCACCCGTCACACCCAGGCTCAGGAAAGACTGCCAGATGTCGAACAAGGCGGAAACCCTAATCTGGTTTGTCTTTCCGGCAGGAATCCACATCACTTCCTGGGAGATTACAGTATTCAGGTCATAATCTTCAAACGCAACTGTAAAAGTCAGGTTCTCCATTGCTACAGGATAAGGATTCGGGTTTTTGATATCAAAAATAAAATTGAGATCAAGGGGCGCGCCGTTGTTTCCGGCTTTGCCCTTTGTTGCTTCAACTTTGCCGCCATAGAACCAGTAACCCCAGTAGTGAGCGACCTCAACCCTGTTTAAGGTAACAACGGGGGGTTTAAATTTTTTCTGAGTTGATTTTACCTCTTTTTCCGCGCCAAAAACAAGGCCCGGAACAACCAGCAAAAGACATACACCAACCAATAGAATTAATCTTTTCTTCATTATTGATCTCCCTTCTTATTCTATTCAAGGGTTTAAGTGATCCACCTTTTTCTCCGTTTATAGTGTTTGACGTCTCGAAAACTTTTCCGGCCCCCCACATCGGTCAGGCCAAGATAGAAATCCTTGATATCAGGATTCTCCCTCAGTTTCTCTGAAGTGTCGTCCATGACAACGCGACCGTTCTCCATCACATAGGCATATGGGGCAATGCTCAAGGCAAGTTTCGCATTCTGCTCCACCAGAAGAATCGAAATGTTTTCTTCCTTGTTGAGGCGGGTGATGATATCGAAGATTTCATGGATCAGCAGAGGGGCAAGCCCCATCGACGGCTCATCGAGAAGAATCAGCTTCGGGGTTGTCATCAGTGCGCGTCCGACAACGGTCATCTGCTGTTCTCCGCCGCTTATAAAGCCGGCCGTCTCGGTTCTCTTCTCCCTGAGCCTGGGGAAATAATGATAGACCATCTCCAGGCTATCCTTGATATCCCTTCCATTCTTCTTCTTCATATGGGCGCCGACCCTAAGATTTTCCTCAACAGTCAGATGCTCGAAGACCTTTCGGCCTTCAATCACCTGAACGATGCCCATCTTGGCGATTTTTTCTGCCTTCATCCTGTCTATCCGCTCACCCATGAATTCGATGGATCCATCGGTGACCTTGCCGTCTTCATGATTCAGAAGGCCTGAAATCGCCTTTAACGTCGTGCTTTTCCCCGCCCCATTTGCGCCGAGGAGGGCGACGATTCCTCCTTTCGGCACTTCGATGGAGAAACCTTTGATCACAAGGATAACCTCGTGGTATTTAACCTCGATATTATTGATCTTTAATATCGGTTCCTCTTTAGACAAAGTCTTATGACCTCCTTGATGGTTTGATTACCAGCCGATCCACTCATTTGCCCATTTTTCAGGCCATCTGCCTTTAAGATCGACTTTTTCAACAAGCTGGAATTTCCCGTCCTTAATTTCATAGACCTGCACCGCACCGGCAACACGGTGATCTGTTGCTGTAAAAGTAACAGGAGGTGCGCCAAGGCCGATATCAAAATTCTTCATGGTTTCAAAGCCCAATTTCAATATGCTCTCGCCGTCAAGTTTTCCGGCTTTATCGGCGCGTATCAAGGCTTCCCGAAGAATCAATACATC
>JAGVHJ010000023.1 GCA_020056645.1 Desulfobacterales bacterium | reverse complement strand
AAGAAAACATCCGATGAAATCGCACAGAGCCTGAACTTGAAAAAGATACGGGATTAAGGAGCCCATGAGACGCAACACAATAGGCCCCTTAACCGGCGCTCTCTTGCTCATCCTTGGGCTCTTTCTGTTGCTGAACCCGGCAAAGTTACACAGCGCGACCCTTTATGAACGATATATGGTCGTTAACCATAATGGCCAGGAAATCCTGTGCGAGCCCTATATCGTTGCCGGAAACGATTCGGTCTTGAAACTGTTCCAACAAAAAGGGGAGATCTCCAGCCGCGATTTCCCCGACTTCTTGTATCTCTTGCAACAGGTGAATCCCCTTATACCGGATGTGAATCATATCCGGCCGGGGGAACAAATTCTGATTCCTTTAAAAAAATTGGTCCCCCGCTCTTTTCCGAATCAGGAGCGGGGAATCGTCGATATCCCCTTTATCACCATCACCTCCATCCCGGATATATTGAAAAAGCACGCCCAGCCTCACAAAGTTCAGAAAAACGACTCCATATCCCGGTTGATCGCCAGGCACTACGGTCCCTATGGAAGCAGATCCTACCAGGAGGGAATCGATATATTTCAAACCTTGAATCCACAGATATCGGACCTGGATAAAATTTACGCTGGCCAGGAGCTCTTTCTTCCCAAGGCCTCCCTCAAAAGCGAACTCTATTACTCCGCGTTGTTCGACAGCTCCGGACGGCTCAAGCAAGAGAGCCTCCTTGATGATCTTGAAGCCTTTAAAGATAAAAAGGCGCAGGGTCAGGCCTCTGTTTCATCGCTCATGGAAAGCCACAATCCATATAAAATAGCCGCCTCGATTTTGAACGGACGTCTCATGGATAGCGGCGTCTATTTTTTTCCTTCGGAAAACGGAACGGATGTTCAACTCGACCTTTCACTCCACCCTCTCATTGAAAAACCCAATGGCGAAAAGATCCTCTTTGTTTCAAACAGCATGACAGAAAAAGAGAAAGCCGCCGTTAAAAACTTCTGGCCGGCGGTGACCCTGAATCCGGTTTCAGCGAATAACCCCATCGAAACGATCATGGAGTCCCTATCTCTCTCCAAAAAGAGCGGTGAACCCTCCAAAGACACCCTCTCTTTTGCGGATATGGCGCTCATGGCGACGCTGAAAGCCCGGTGGATTTTTGAAACCACGGATAAAGCAAATGGCGAAACCGTTAAAAACGCCATTTTTCTGATTCAGTCGCCCTCGGAAAAGATCCCCGACACCCTGTGTCACTACCTCAACACCAAACGAATCATCGTTAAAGATATCCTCCAAAAAGGTGCCGCCAAAGGCGAGCCACCCGCCTATTTTAAAAAAGGGTATGTGGCCGGAGAGAACAAAACCATTTCCACAACGGACAAAAAATCGTTCATCAATGACCTGGTGATCGCCCTGGATCTCTACTATGCCCAGAATATCCGCATCTCGTTTCCTTACAGCGGCATTCAGATCACGGCCTTTGCGAGCCTCATATCCACAGGTGAAGGGCAGGAACTGCTGGTGGATTTCGAGAATATTTATGGGGATGCCTTTGACGCGATTAAGGCGTCTGGATTCACCATCATATCCGTAAAAAAAATGGCGCGCGCCACTACCGTGATCAAGCAAATTCTGACCTCGTTAGACATCCCCTACAAAGAATCCCCCCTGTTCAAAGGGGCTGAAAGGAGCGCCATGAAGGAGAACCTCTTCCTTCAAATTAAAGGAGGCTATTATATCGAACGGAAAAATCACCGTAAATACCTGTTGTTATTGAATCCGATTCCTGAACCCATCGTCCGCTTTCTTCAGGAGTCGGGAATCGATATCATTTCAATCCAGGCATAATTGTTTCAACAGATAAGGAAAGATCTTTATGCGAAAACCCATTCTCACCTGTATGCTCTTCTTGTTCGCCACGATCGCTTTCACCGCATGCGGGTCCAAACAAACTCAAAACCACCAAGAAAAACAGAAACAGGCGGAGGCGTTCAGAAATTTGGGAGAGGCCTACCTACAGCAGGGAAACTATGCGGCGGCGTTAAAGGAGTTGATCAAGGCGGAAACGCTGACTCCAGGGGACCCCTATCTTCAAAATGTGATGGGACGGGCCTATCTGGGAAGAGAGCGTTTCGATATGGCGATCCAGTACTTTAAGAAGGCCCTGGAATTGAAACCCGATTTCGCCCAGGCTTCCAACAATTTGGGAGCCACCTATCTCGCCCAGCAAAAATGGGACGAAGCCATTCCCATTTTTACGGAGCTCTCCCAAAATATCCTCTACGGAACCCCCCACTTCGCCTTTTCCAATCTGGGATATGCCTATTATAATAAAAATATGTATGGGGCTGCAAAAGAAAACTACATGAAGGCCCTGGACATGGAACCCCGATTCGTCATCGCCTTGAGGGGACTTGGGAAAACCTACCTCGCCATGGGACAGAACCAGAAGGCGGCGGAATCCTTTGAAAAAGCGGTGGAAATCGCGCCCAAATATCCGGAACTCCATTCGGATCTGGCAAAAGCCTATATTGCGTCCAAAGACTTCAGCAAGGCCTATGGGGAGCTCGAAAAAACCATTGAGCTGGCGTCTAAAGAGAGCGAACTCTCAAAAGAGGCCCTTGATATCCTTTCCCAACTTAGGCGAAAAGGCCTCAAATAAAAAGCGATGCTCCTTAGAGGTGAAAGGGGCATCGCTTTTACTTGCTGTGTTCTTGATTATTGTTCAGTGGATCGTTCCGACAATTGAATTGGTGATGGTGATCTTTTCCCATACGAGGCTCACCTTGACCTCAACTCTCTTTTTTGTGTCATTTTCAGAATCATCGTCCTCCAACTTATACTCGAACCCACTTGCTTCCACTCGTTCTTTGCCGGAAAATGTATATGCGGTTTT
>JAGVHJ010000445.1 GCA_020056645.1 Desulfobacterales bacterium | reverse complement strand
TTCAAGTTTTTAGGAAATTTGTTCAAATCCAAGGCGGAAAAAAAATTTTGACCGCAGGAATACATGGCGTATTTCGAGGATCAAATTTTTTTTTCCAACGCCGGAGTTGGGTAAATTAACAAAAACTTGAACATCGAGTTAAACTATTTCGTAACTATTCAGCACCTATTTATCAAGAAAGTAAAAAGCCCGTTTTTTTTCGTTCCGAACTTTTTTCTGGAGCTTCTTGGCTTTTTGCTGAACTGGCGAAAACTCGGCCTAAAACACATTTGTCTCAAAACCCATTTCCCAATTCACGAGGAAACACACCCATGAAAAGGACAACCCCTCTCCCCTCCTATTTAAAAGCGCTATCGATCATGGCGTTCTCTGTGACACTCTGCGCCCTCGCGTCAACGGCCTTTGCCGCAAATTCGATCGTCAAAAAAGGGGCTCTTTCAATTCAACTGAACGCCTCTCATCCAGCGATCACCAAGAATATTCAGCAGAGCGCCACTGATCGCCCCTCTTTTCCAACCAGAGCCAAAAACCATATCATGGATACCGACCGTCTTATCGTCACCTTCAGGAATGGCAACGATGGGTCTTCTGTGAATCACTTGATCCAAGCCGCATCAATAAAGCATGTTAAAAACTTAAAGAGCAATGCGAATGCTGCGGTTTATAAAATTTTAGATGATCAAAAAACCAATGCGATCCTATCAAGCCTTACGACAAACCCCGCTGTTTTGTCTGTCAGGCCCGATTCAAAATTTTACCCCATGGCTTTTGCCATCACAGACGAACCCCTGGGAGATCTCTTATGGAATATGGAGAATACTGGACAAAGTGTTTTTGAGCAAGAGGGGACGCCCGATGTGGATGTGGACCTGAACGGCGCTTGGGAGGTTACGACGGGAAATGAGGATGTGGTCATCGCCGTTATTGATACTGGAATCGACACCAATCATCCCGATTTGAAGGATAGAATCTGGGAGAATCCCGCGGAAGTATCGGGGAGTCCAGGAGTTGACGACGATGGAAACGGCCTGGTCGATGATATCAACGGCTGGGATTTTTATAACGATGACAACTCTGTCTTTGACCCCATGGATGGGGACGAACACGCCACCCATGTGTCCGGCACCATTGCGGGAAGCATAAACGGCATCGGTGTGGCAGGCATCGCCCCGAATGTGAAAATTATGCCCATCAAATTCCTGGGGCCTGATGGGGGATACACGTCAGACGCCATCGACGCTATTCATTACGCCGCTTCCATGGGGGTGAAAATTTCGAATAACAGCTGGGGCGGCGGCGGTTACGACGAAACGCTAAAACAAGCCATCGAGGATTCCGGCATGCTGTTTGTTGCGGCAGCCGGAAACAATGGCGAAAACGCGGATATCTATCCCGCCTATCCCGCGGCGTTCGATTGCGGCAATATTATCTCGGTCGCGGCGGTCGACAATACCGGAGAGATGCCCTGGTGGAGCAATTTTGGCGTTCAAACGGTTGATATCGCAAGCCCTGGCGCCGATATCTTCAGTTCCGTTCCCGTAAGACACAAAGGCGCGGCCATTATGCATGAGACCAGCCAATACAAAACCCTGGTGCAAGGATTTGGCAATGAGATCATCGAAACGCCAGAGGCCAATCAGGCCTATATGGAAAGCGTGATGGCCTACTTTGGCGTTACCCCGTCTGATCCGATTCTGCTTGTTCAAGATGACGGCGCTCCGGATAACCCGGATGTCCGCGACGCCTATCAAACACCCCTCCAGGACCTGGGCTTCGTGAACTTAGACCTTGTCACTGTAGGTACTGGATCGAATGGACCGGATAGCGAAACCCTTTCGGGGTACGCGCTGGTGATCTGGTTCACCGGGAAATCCTACGATGATGTCGCGGATGGGAACATCACATCTGCGGACCAGCAACAGCTGATTCGATATCTGGATGGAGGCGGGAAGTTCTTCCTTTCAGGAAGAGACGCGATGATGAATCTATTCTATTCCGATTTTGGATATTATTATCTCGCCGCCTACACGATCTATGAAGGAAAAAATTATTTGACTGTCGCGGGTGCTGAAAAAACGCCTTTTGAATCCGTTTCTTTTTCCATCACTGAGGAATCGATGGAAGATGTCATGGTTCCCACCCAAAGCGAAGCCCTTGTCGCCATGAATTATGATCCGGAAAGCGATTGGGCCAACGCATATACGTATTACAGCGGCACCTCCATGGCCGCGCCTCATGTTACGGGAACAGCCGCCCTTCTCATGTCCACGGGGGATACCGATTATATGACCACAAAAATCCGATTAATGAAATCGGCTCAAACATCTCCTTTCTTAGCCGGGAAATGCGGTTCGGAAGGAATGATCAACGCCGAAGCCGCTGTTAAATCCCCGCCCATCAACACAGAAGATGAAATTCCCGGCCTCCCCTATGCTGCCCAGATCACCGGAACCTTAGATAAAATGAACGATAAAGACGATGTCTTCTCCGTTCACCTCTTCGCCGGCGAACCACTCACCCTTTCCTTAAAAGGTCCATTGGGAGCCGACTTTGACCTCTATGTATACTCTCCATCCGCCTTTTCCGTTTCGTCGACCCAGGGGCTTGAAGCATTTTCAGAAGGAAACCGCCGCACGGAAAACATCAACTACATTGCGAAAAGGACGGGCAGATACTATATTGATGTCTGCGCTTTTTCAGGCTCCGGCAAGTATCAGTTGACCAGAGAAAATGTTTCCGTGGATGACAGAAATGCAATGATCCAATATCTGGGTGACTGGATGGATGTCGCCAACAAGAAGTGCGCAAATGGCACTCTCAGAACCTTAAACAGCACAGGCTCCGTGAAAATGCAATTTATCGGCAGCGCCATCAGATGGTCAGGAATCAAATCCGCCGCCATGGGGATCGCGTCGGTTTATGTTGACGGTGTGCATAGGGCGGATGTGAGCGCCTATTCGTCCCTCACCTATGTAAAACGGGTGCTCTACCGCGAAGATCTGCCATTTGGCAGACATGTGATCGAAATCAGGTGGACCGGTCAATGGGCGGCAGGGGCGAAAAAGTCGGCAACGGCCATCAATGTGGACACTCTGGCCTTTGATGTGGATAACGCCACTTTTTGAGCATGCATCACTTTCACCTCCAATCTGGTATGATAAAAAGCACATGCCTTTTGGCCATCTTGATGAATCGGTGCTGAATAGTTACCCTATTTTCATCAAAACAGGAGGTACAAAATGGATGGGAGAGGGTCGTCACCTCCCATCCACAAAATCGACAATCCAGGTCGTGGGGACTTTATCATACTCCTTGTTATTGATGGCGACCACCTCCGCATAGTGGCCGATATAGTCCGCCAACAGGGGTTCGGCGGCGGCCAGCTCGGTGGCCTTGCTCCAGGTTTCATCTGAGTAGTCGGATCTTTTTAATCCACGAATTTCTACGGAAAGAGCCTTCGAAAGGATACTGTCGTGGAAATGGGTGGCGTCTTCCACAAAGCCCGGCATATCGTATTCGGTGTGAATCAACAGAAAGGGCGGCTGGGAGGCTTTCACATGGCGCGCGGGCGAGGCTGGGCCGATCACCGATTCATCCCATGACCCAAAGGCGTTGGCGAAAATCGCCTTATAGAGAAGGGTGTCATCAAGCTCCAGATCGAGTGGATTTGCCGGATAGCTCACGAAATCAGAAAGAGCAAACGCGCCGCTCATGGCGATCACTCCCCGAATATTGGAAACGCCATAGCCGACTGCCTTCAAATAGGTTTCATCCGTGGCAAGGAGCGCCACCAGATGCGCGCCAGCGGATTGTCCAAAAAGAAACACAGAAGCGGGATCGCCATGATAGCTGCTGATATTTTCCACCACCCATTTGAAGGCCATCGCCACATCGTTGACGTGGTCCGGATGGATCGCCATGCCGTCCATATCGTTTGATAACCTGTAGTTGATAACGGCCACGACAAAGCCGTGAGAGGAAAGGGCGGTGGCCATTTCCGCATAGTGGTCTTTGTCTCCCTGCCGCCAGGCCCCGCCAGGGACAAAAAGAAGCACCTTTGCGCCATCTCCCTCTAACGGACCGTAGATATCGAGCCGGTGTCGATCCACGCCATCATCGACGTAAGAAATATCGGAAACGATTTGGGACCCCTCCACCGACTCCCCACTTCCGCCATCCGAGCCGCACCCGATCACCACTCCCATCAAAAGGACTCCTCCTAATACCCACCAGAATAGGGAGCTTCCGATTGTCTGTTTTTGCTTCATCTCTCTGCCCTCCTTTGGCATCGTGTCACTATTGATAGTCCCCCACCAGGTTGAAGGCGCCCCAGTAGCCCGGATGGGAGTGGCTCTCTTTCACATGCAAAATGGCCAATCGCAGGCTCTCCGCCTTATTTTTTTTTACATACATTCGGTAAAATTGTTTGACGAGAATCGCGGTTGAGATATCGCTGACCCGCCAGAGGCTCGAAATGACGGCATGGGTTCCTGCATAGAAAAAGGAGCGATTGAGTCCGACCACATCGTCTCCCTGGGTGATTTTGCCCAAGCCTGTCTGGCAGGCGCTTAAAATCACCAGATCCGCCTTGATATCGAGTCCGAAAATTTCTCCTGCTTCCAGATTGCCATCGTAGGATTGATCTTTTGCCAGTTTGATGGCCGAGAATAGCGGATTTACCGGGTCAAACTCTCCGTGGGAGGCGATGTGAATAATACCGAACCGGCTGATGTTTTGATCGATCCAGCTTTCGGTGGCCTTGTCCCGTGTTAACACCGTGATTTTCGGGAAATTCCACCGGATCGTCTCCACCTCGTGCTCTGAGAACGGGAGATCCAAGGCCGGGTTCCCCAGATCGGGATTTCCCACGGCCAGAACTTCAAGGTTCTTGGTTGTTCCCCGCCGCTCTTTGGTGAATTTGAGGACGCTTGCGCTCGGCAGATAGAAGAGCGGATAACGCTCGATCAGAAACGACTCGCCGTTAAAAAGAGTTGCAAAGGAGAGATAGTGGGAGGGCCCATGAGGGATAATACCCAGATAGCGCACCTCTTTTCCCGATTGTTTCATCACATCCAAAACCGGATCGATGAAAATCCGGTGGAGCCT
>JAGVHJ010000387.1 GCA_020056645.1 Desulfobacterales bacterium | reverse complement strand
TTGTCTTCCATTTCCATTATCGACCGGGGTGTTCATAAAAAGATCGGTGCGCCGTTCCTGAGACCCACCGAGGTGTGTGTGGCCTGTGGTTGTTGCGTGACCATTTGTCCCACCGGGGCCATGCGAACCAGGATCGACGCGGTCCGGGGTACATCCAAAGTAACCCTTACACCGCTTGCCATCTAATAATAACGAAGGAGGCTATCCATGAAAGAAAATCCGAAGATCGGTGTTTTTATATGTAAGTGCGGCCAGAAGATCGACTCTTTTGTCGATTTAAACGCCATAAAGAAAACGGTTTCAAATACGAAAGATGTGGTTTGCTGTGAGGTTTCACCCTTCCCCTGCCTGGAGCCGGGAATGGCGGAAATTATTGGGGCCATTAAAGAGAAGGGGCTGAACCGGCTGATTGTGGCAGGGTGCGAAAGCCGGCTCATGCTGAAAAAATTTGAAAAAAGGCTTGATACGGAGGGATTGCAAAAAGGCCAGATTGATGTGGTCAATCTGAGGGGCCATGTGGCGGCGGTGAGCGACCTTACACCGGAAGAGAAGGCGTTGAAAGGCGTCCGCCTCATCAACGCCGCAATCGCGGAGATGAGAACCCTGAACCCCAGTCTGCAACAGAATGTGCATATCACCCATCCCCCCATGATTCTGGGTGGAGGAATCGCCTCTTTCACCGCGGCCCAGGAACTCTCCCGGCAAGAGATTGCGTGTTATCTCTCTATTCCCGAGACCGATCCGGAAGTGATTCTGAACAAACTCTATCAGACCTATCCAGGCGAACGGACCAACTATCCCCGGCTGAGAAAGATCATCAACAGCGTTCTGCAAGATGATCGAATCACCCTCCTTCCCCAGACCGAAATTGCGGCGCTGGCCGGAATCACCGGAGAATACACCGTATCCATGACCGTTCCCGGAGAGATGACACGGAAGCGCTACCAGGTGGGAACCATTATCGCCTGTCTGGATGGCGAGCTAATCCCGCCAGGCCCGGAGTTCGGGTATGATGGGAAAACAGTGCTGAGCCAGATCGATTTTGAAGAAATGATTTACAATCAGTCAATTCCTGCGGGCCAGACCGTTTTCTGGATCAACGACTATGAAGCCGGTCAGGAGGCGTTTGCACGGCTCTCCACGGTTTCCGCTTGGAACATGGGCCGGCATATCCTGGAAAATTCGAAAAAATCCCAGGTGATCATCCTCTACAATGAAAAAATGCCATTGCCCTTAAGCGCGGCGGACCGGGCTTTAAGCCGGAAACTGGGATTGATCTGGGTTCCCTATGATAAATCGGTTCAGCCGGTCATTCAGCTGGGGTTTGTCTCTTTTGGAGGCGTCAATGACCATCTGGAACATGAAATCCCCTGGGATAGGATGATTCTTTCTCCGGTGCGGAAAATCGGCCAGAAATCCATGAGGACGGCAAAAATTTTGGGCCTCATCCATGAAGAAACCGAATTTATCGGCACTCATCACCAAAGAGTCCGCCCCGAAATGGTGGGCCGGGAAGAGTCTTACCTGGCAGGTAGCGCCCGGTACGGATGCGATCTGAACGAGGCGCTCAATCAAGGCAAACAGGCGGGTAAAAGAAACGTCGATCTCTATAAAAAATCTGCGGCGAATGAGCTATTCGCGCCCAGAGTTGTGTGCGTCGTGGATACGACTAAATGCGTGGGGTGCGGCCAGTGTCAGGAAATCTGCGACTGCGGCGGAATGGGTATTGCGGAGGGTTTGGGCGGCGGTATTCCCCGTGTGGTCGATCCCATGGTTTGCACCGGAGGCGGCACTTGCGCGGCGGCATGTCCCTATCAGGCCCTGACCTTGCAAAATAACACCAACGATCAGCGGGAAGCCCGGATCGGGGAACTCTCCCGTCAGCTCACTAAAAACCAGTTTGTAGCCATCGCTTGCTCATGGGCAGGGCAACCCGCCGCGGACAACGCCGGGAACCGGGGCCTTAAATACACACCGGATATCCACATCATCGGGGTTCCCTGTGTGGGGCAGATCGATCCTGCGGTCATGGCGCGCGCCTTTGTCGATGGCGCGCCCGGCCTCCTTCTGATCGGCTGCGATCCGGAATCCTGTCATCACTCTTTTGGCGTCGATCATGCCTGGAGCCGGGTCAATATCTTGAAGAAACTCTTCAGCCTGTGCGGCTTTGACAGAAGGCGCATCACGATGGCCCATGCGGACCTGAATCACCCGGAAGATTTCGTGAAGACCGTCGATAGTTTCTCCAAAATGATCAAGACATTGGGTCCTATCGAAAAGACGCCGGAGAATCAGAAGAAACTCGACAGCATCTATAGGCTTGTGAAAACCAATTCGCGGGTGAGGCTCCTTCTCTCATCGGGCCTGAGGCGTCCCTGGGAAAAGACCTACCGGGGCGACCAGCGCTACGCCCTCGAATATGATCGCACCGACTTCATGGACGCCCTGAAAGAGGAGCTCTTGAAGATACGGCTTGCGGGCATTCTGTCCGAAGCAAAACGGCCATTTGAACTGGAGGAGATCCTCAGCACGGTCGTCGATGATCAGAACAAGATCATGGCCCAGCTGGGTGAGCTGGTGGCGGAGGGCGCTATTGAAAGAAAGTATAAACAGGGAAAACCCTTTTATCTGAGCACGAATTAGTCAAAACGTACCACATATCAGACGGATAACATGGGAGGGGCTCCTGACAAGGAGACTCTTCTCATGTTGCTTTTGTAACTATTCAGTATGGCCTTGTTTTAGTTGCAAAAAGGCCCTTTTGTGAAGTGATATTACCTTTTTTTCGGATGAGAGATTCGAAGGCTTCTTGCGCTAAAACGGGCAAACGGTTTGAGGCCTTCAGGCCTTTGTTTTCGCCAGTTCAGCAAAAAGCCAAGAAGCTCCCGAAGAAAATAGGGAACGAACAAAACGGGTTTTTCGCCATCTTGATGAATAGGTGCTGAATCGTTACTTGCTTTTTATTCTTTCACCTTTGAGGAGGTCACAGTGTTTAAAATAGTCCATCGCGAAGAAATGGCTGGCGGCACAGTCATTTTAAATGAAATCGACGCACCGCTGATCGCGAAGAAGGCTCAGCCGGGCCAATTCGTCATTTTGAAAGCAACCGAAACCGGAGAGCGCATTCCCTTAACCATGGCCGATACCAATCCGGACAAGGGAACCATCACGATCATCTATATGGTGGTCGGAAAATCGACGGCTCTCTTTAGAGATCTGAAAACCGGCGACAGCTTCATGGATATCATCGGGCCGCTGGGCGCGCCCACCCATCTCGAAAAAATGGGTAAGGTGGTCTGTGTGGGCGGCGGCACCGGTGTCGCCGTGCTTCATCCCATTACCCGCGCCCTGAAACAGATCGGCAACGATGTCACCTGCATTATCGGCGCGAGAACCAAGGATCTCTTGATCCTTGAGACTCAAATGAAGGCCGCTTCAAACCATTTTCACGTCTGTACCGATGACGGCTCCTATGGCCATCACGGTTTTGTCACCCAGGTTCTTGAGAATATCCTCAAGGAACAGGATATCAAACTGGCCGTAGGCATTGGTCCTGTCCCCATGATGAAGGCCGTCTGCAACATCACCAAAAAATACAACGTGAAAACCCTTGTGAGCTTAAACCCGATCATGATCGATGGCACTGGGATGTGCGGCGGCTGCCGGGTCTCCGTGGGCGGCAAAACCAAATTCGCCTGCGTGGATGGGCCGGAGTTCGATGGCCATGACGTGGATTTCGATGAACTGATGATGCGTCTCAGGGCCTATACGGAGGAAGAGAAAATGTCTAACACCACTTACTGTCAGGCCACAAAAGCCTGATCCGGTTCGATATGAAATAAAACATGCGAGATTTGATATAAACGGAGGAAATGATGTCCACCCCGACCAGTAAAACGGAAAAAACGTCCCGGCAGCCCATGCCCGAACAAGAACCCCATATCCGGGCGAAAAATTTTGATGAGGTTCCCCTGGGGCTTACCCCCGAAATGGCGATGATAGAAGCCTCCCGGTGTATTCAGTGCAAAAAGCCAGCGTGTGTGGAGGGATGCCCGGTTAACGTCGATATTCCGGGATTTATCAACCATATCAAAGAAGGGAACTTTACAGCCGCCATCACGAAAATATGGGAGAAGAATTCTCTCCCCGCGGTTTGCGGACGGGTATGTCCCCAGGAGCTTCAGTGTGAAGGGAACTGCGTTCTTGGCAAAAAGGATGCGCCTGTCGCCATCGGCAACCTCGAACGGTTTGTGGCCGATTATGAGCGAAAGAATAAAAAAGCCTCTCTTCCTCCCAAGGCAGCTCCAACCGGAAAGAAGGTGGCGGTCGTCGGTTCCGGTCCCTCAGGATTGACCGTCGCAAGCGATCTGGTTTTAAAAGGCCATGATGTGACGGTATTCGAGGCGTTTCATAAGCCGGGCGGCGTTCTTGTGTATGGAATTCCCGAATTCAGGCTACCCAAGGAAATCGTCTTTTCCGAAGTGGCGGGCCTCGAATCCCTGGGCGCAAAAGTGATCGTAAACGCCGTGATCGGAAGAACCATCAGCCTGGATGAACTCTTCGAGGAAGGGTATGAAGCGATTTATCTGGGTGTGGGAGCGGGTCTTCCCACATTTCTGAACATCCCCGGCGAAAATTTGATTGGCGTCTTTTCCGCCAATGAGTACCTCACCCGGTCGAACCTCATGAAGGCCTACCGGTTCCCCGAGTATGACACGCCTGTCATCAAAGGAAAAAACGTCATCACCCTGGGGGCCGGAAACGTGGCCATGGACGCGGCCAGAACAGCTCTGAGACTGGGGGCGCAATCATCGAAAATCGTGTACCGGCGATCCAGGGACGAGGTTCCTGCAAGAGGGGCCGAGGTTCATCATGCCGAACAAGAAGGTGTGGAATTCTACTTTCTGACCAGTCCCGTCAAATTCTCCGGAGACAAAAATGGACGCCTCACCGGAATGACCGGTCTTAAAATGGAATTGGGCGAACCGGACCAGTCTGGAAGAAGACGTCCTGTAGCCGTCACCGGCTCTGAATTCGATCTCGACTGCGACCTGGCCATCATTGCCGTGGGGGCGGGCGCCAATCCTCTGTTGACGCGATCGACCAAGGGACTCGCTCTCAATAAATGGGGATACATCGTCACCGATGAAAAGACCGGAAAAACTTCTAAAAAAGGGGTATGGGCGGGCGGCGATATCGTCACCGGCTCCGCGACGGTCATTCTCGCCATGGGAGCGGGCCGTCAGGCGGCGGATTCCATCAATAACTATCTGGCTGTTGGATGGTAGGGGGGACAACAATCCCTATGCCGCGCTAGGAAAAAACGGCCGGACCCCCCATGGGCGTCACGGCCGTTTCATAAAACTTGAACATCGAGTAAAAACGTTCAGGTGCTGAATAACGAGGCCGCGCCATGACACTTAAAAAAAATTCTCAAAAATCATCCGCCATGATTGTGGATGGGGGACGAGAAACCGCCAATGAATGTATCTGGATGAAGGCCGGTCTTGTCGAGTTCCGGCAGTGCGATAATGCCTTCGATTGCGGTTCCTGTCCTTTTGACACAGGCATGCGCAAAAAAATGCAAAAAGGGTCCATTCCAAGGACAACCTATGAAAAATCCCACCTGGGAGAAGCCCTTTTTCTTCGATATAGAGGAAGCGACCTTCCCTGTCGCCACTCCCTGACCGGACGGATCAAGGTCATGAAACAGTGTCCCAACGCCTATGAATGCAACCACTGTGAATACGATCAGTGGCTGGATGAGCAGGACGAAACGGGCGAGACCATGGCTCCGGTGACGCTATTGGCCAAAGGCCGATTCAAAATAGCGGATACATGCTACTATCATCCCGGCCATATGTGGGCACGGATTGAGCATGGCGGGAAAATCCGCATTGGATTCGATGATTTTCTGATTAATGTTTCCGGCCCCATTGATGGGGTCAACCTGCCGGGGCTTGGTTCGAAGATTAGTGAAGGAGAGGTTCACTTCCATTTTTCCATTCAACATCAGACCGCTTCCGCTCAATCTCCTGTCACCGGCACGGTCTTGGCGATAAATCATCGGGCCATTCGTCATCCGGATATCGTATCGGACGATCCCTATCGGCGGGGATGGCTCGCGCTCGTTTCCCCTGCAATGCCGAAAACCTGCGTTAAAAATCTTTTCTACGGCCAAAAGAGCCTGGCGTGGATGGAAAATGAGATCGCCCAATGGATCACCCGGTGTAAAGATCCAGTTCATTCTTGACGTGTCACTATTCAGCAGCGATTCATCAAGATGGCGAAAAGCCCGTTTTGTTCGTTCCCTATTTTTTTCGGGAGCTTCTTGGCTTTTTGCTGAACTGGCAAAAATTCGGCCTAAAGGCCTCAAGCCGTTTGCCAGTTTGAACGCAAGAAGCCT
>JAGVHJ010000067.1 GCA_020056645.1 Desulfobacterales bacterium | reverse complement strand
GAAGCGGTCACCGTATCGGGACCCGATGGATCAACGCTCACAACGCCTGTAGGCGGTCTGAACGGCGGCGCGACCGTTCAATTGAGCACCGCCGCCGATGCGTCGGGTATCACCGATGATGGGGAAAGCGTCGTCTCGACACCCCTTCTCATCGATACGACAGACGATGAAAACGCCCTCATGGGCGACGGCTCATACTCCATATCCATTCCCGTTGACAGCACGAAAATCACGGATACGAATAAACTGGAATTGAAGGTGAAGCTTACCACAGGAGCCGTCTATCCTGTATTTGGCTCCTATGATTCCCAGACCGGTCTTTTCAAAGCCGAATTGTCGGGTCTTATGGACGGATGGGTGATCGCGGTGGTGGAAGATCCATCGATTCAGGTGATCCTCCCCTCTGGTGGAACTCAAATGGGGGTGCGGGGATGGCTCACGGATCAGGACTGGCAGACCTATGAATGGGCGGTGGTGAATCACACCACCATGACCGAGGCGGATGTGAGGGAAAAGATCCTCCCGGTGATGTGGAGTTGCAGCGAGACATTGGCCAACGCCGGATTCCGCTCTCCAAAAATCTATATAGACCCGAGGTTGACGCCCCAGGCTCGGGTGGTGCATCTCGTTGGCGGTATCGGGCCCAATGACGAAGGGTCCCATTTTAGCCCAGGGGCGATCACCTACGCCGACGGAAGCTGGATCTACACGGAAGAAAAAAATACCTTTGACACATCCCTCCTTGATGATGAAGAGATGAGCGCCCTGGGCCAGATGTACGTCAACTACGACCAGTTCCTTAAATATAACGCTGATTACGGCACGTCTCTGGAAAATATTGTGATCCATGAACTGTTCCATAGTGTACAGCACGGTTACGATATCCGGAAGTCCCAGGGGTCGACTAAAGCCTATTTCGAAGGGACGGCCACGCCTGTCGGCCAGACATACCAGGCTGCGGCAGGATCCATTACGGGGCCATCCATAGCGGTTCGCGTTCTTCGGCCCAATGAACACGCCCGCCTTTACCAGGCGGTCGATGACCCTGCAAAACCATTCTACTACACGAAACAGGACTTTTTCGCCTATGTGGCCAAACGGTATGGCGGAAACAGTTTTAAATGGACGGACCAGCTTTTCGAATACATGAACAACAAAGTATCGGGTAAGTTCGGTCTGAACGACTCCCAATACCGGGTTCTCTACCGGGATGCCATGGATGAGGCTTTCCAGGCGCTCTTTTCAAAAGGCCTTTCCAAAATTTTTAAAGAATACGCCATGGATCGGGCCTATCAACATGACGCCTCCTATCAGCTCCGTCCTTCCGAGGAAACGGAAGCCAATGGTTTCGGTCAGAACCATGTAGCGAAAACGCTCTTCAAGTTGAACGATGCGGATGAAAAGGGTTTCAAGGAGCTTGATCCCTTTGGCGCGACCAACAAGATCGTCGAATTTGAAAAGGTCGAGCCCCTTTCCTGTTATGCCTTTTATATGATGGTCCCGTCCCAGTCCGGCTCTGAAGAACAGGAGAGCTTTCCCCTTGTCATCAAACTTGAAAACGGAGAACTTCTTTCTGGGAGCGACAGTGGCATCAAGATTGTCGCCTTTATCGAGGATATGAACGAGACCATGATTGATGGCGGAATGGTTGAGATCACCGATGTGTCCAAACCGGTTGAGATCCCCTTCATGGAAGGGGGGGAGTACCTCACGGTCCTCGTCATGAACTGTTATACCGAAGATAAAAACGTCAAGGTGACGGTTTCGGCGGGGCCCTATATCGAATATATGAGCCCCAATCCCGCGGTTCCGGGAGCCACGGTGACGCTGAATGGCGTTTCATTCGGGGCGTCGCAGGGAACGAGCACCCTTCAATTAGGAAACGAGGAGATGACGGAGATCGCTTCCTGGACCGATACGGAGATTAAATTCACCCTTCCCGCCACCGCGGAATCGGACAAGGTCAAGGTGACTGTGGGTGACGTGGCGAGTAACGAGGTTGAGTTGAGCGTGGGGGAAACAGAGGGGAACTGGGAAATGTTCCTCGACATCTGGAATGTGGATGACTCTTGCGAGAACACCATGCCCCACTATTGGGATTTCATGAAGATTCAGGACCGGATGCCGGTTTCTGTCGCAAGCGATGGAAAGGTCACGTTCGATTATACAGGGTCAGGGAGCTACTACGTGAATGTTGGAGGCTCGAACCTCCATGTTTGGGGGACCGGCACATTCCTCGATAATAAACTGGAGGTTAGCGGCCAGTGGACCCACCAACAGACAAGGAACCAAAATTGGACCGAGTATGAAAATGGCACCGGAAACCTCTTGGATGTGGTCGAAACCTGGACCATTTCCTCCAATGGCGCCTTCACGGCGAGCGGTTATTTTGACACGATTATTTTTGCCTGGTGGAGAGGCGATTTTTCGGCCAACTACACGGCCGCATCCTCCTACGTGAAAACAAGGGACGGCGAAGAGGTGGACAGCGAATCCGACTCGTGCAGCGGAACCATCACAAAAGGAATGAATGGCATAGAGGATTTTAAGAAAAAAGAGTAGGGATGGCTGCCGCGCGCCTGGGAAAAATCAAAGGGCCTTGGGGAGTGGGGGCGACCCCTTCCCGGAGGCCCTCTCTCTTTTGATTTCAGGGGAGAGCAGGGTCAGGGGTTTGAGTATCGCGATGGGGAACCCCATGTGGCCATGGAGCTCGCTAAAAAGGGGCCGGATCGTTTCTTGAATGTCGTCTATCTTTTTGATTCCCCCGTGGGGTAGGATGAGGGTGTCGACTTTGAGCGATGAGACTTTTTTCAAGGAGGCCTCCATGCTGCCAGGCAACGCGAGGCCATAGGGGAGATGGTAGCTCGAATTGATGTAAACGATCATATCCCCGGCATAAAGCGTTTTTGACTTTTCATGGTAGAAAGAGATGTCGTGGGTGGTGTGCCCAGGGGTATAAAAGGCCATCCACTCTTCAAAAAAGGGGAGCGGCTCCCCATCTTTCAATAAATAATCGGGTCTGACTTTTCTTTTGAACCAAAACCGCCTGACAGGCGCACCGGTCTTCATCGCCGTAATATGTGCGAAAACCACATCCGCCACCTGCTGCATCCTGCCCCCGAACCCGCTATACCACCTGTCCAGATCCGGATGGCCGGCGACAATCCTTCCGTGTTTTTTTTTGAGCGCATGGGTTCCCCCCGAATGATCCGGATGCACATGGGAAACGACAACGAGTTTGATATCCGTCATTTTTCGTTTCAACTCATGCAGTATAAAGTGTTCAAGAAACCTGTAATCTTTTTTTGATCCGGTATCAATGAGCAGAATTTTGGTCTTATATTCAATGACCGTTATGTATCCGATGCGTCCCGAAACCTGATGGATGGTGTAAGAGTCATTTTCCATGGCAACCCTTTTTTTCTTTGATCTATTTCAGGTTTTAAAAGGTGCGTCAAGTCTGAAAAAAGATGACGCCGGAGATGGCGTATCCGAGAAGATCATCGCAAAATAAAAGAGCGTGGGGTCGCTTTTCGTTACGAGGCTCCGCCTCGTAACCAGGAACCAAAACCCATTTGTCCAGATTTTTAAAATCTGGCCCCCGGAGGGTAAAATTTGAGGCTTTAAAAT
>JAGVHJ010000442.1 GCA_020056645.1 Desulfobacterales bacterium | reverse complement strand
TTTGACCCGCCAGATGGAAGCGCCGAGTTTTTGGAATTTTTCCTCGATGGATTCATATCCCCGGTCCAGATGATAGACCCGGTTGATTTCGGTTCGTCCCTTAGCCACAAGGCCGGCTAAAACAAGGGATGCGGAGGCCCGCAAATCGGAGGCCATCACCGGCGCTCCCGAAATCTCTTTCACTCCTTTCACCAGGGCGACGTTTCCTTTGGAAAGGATGATGTCCGCGCCCATGCGTTTCAATTCGCTTACATGGATAAACCTGTTTTCGAAGATGGTTTCTGAGATCACGCTCAATCCATTTGAAACCGCCATGAGCACCATGAACTGAGCCTGCATGTCCGTGGGAAATCCAGGGAAGGGGAGCGTTTTGATATCGATGCTTTCGATGACGTCGCTCCCCCGCACCCGTAGGCTCTTTCCTTCCTGAGTGACTTCGGCGCCGGTGAGTTTCAGCTTATGAATGATATTTTCCATGTGGGCGGGTTCACATCGATTCAAGAGAATATCACCCTGTGTCAGAGCCGCAGCAACCATGAAGGTGCCGGCTTCGATTCGGTCCGGAATGATGGTGCAGGTGACAGGTTTGAGTGCGCTCACGCCTTGAATGGTGATGGTGGATGTACCGGTCCCTTCAATTTTTGCGCCCATGTTAATGAGCGTTTCCGCCAGGGCGTTAACCTCCGGCTCCCTTGCCGCATTTCTCAAGATGGTTGTGCCTTCCGCAAGAACCGCCGCCATCATGAGGTTTTCTGTACCGGTCACGGAAGGAATGTCAAAGTAGATGTCCCCCCCCTTGAGGCCGTGGGTGGTGGCTTCGATATATCCATGGCTGAGACCGATCTCCGCACCCAGACAGGCAAGCCCGGCCAGATGAAAGTTCACGGGCCGCTCTCCTATGGCGCAGCCCCCAGGAAGTGAAACTTTTGCCTTTTTCAGCCGGGCCACAAGGGGGCCCAGTACAAGGATGGAGGCCCGCATCTTCCTGACAAGATCATAGGGGGCCTCGTATTTAGTGATATGACGGGCATCGATCTCCACGCTTGATCCGTTTGTCTCGATTTTAGCGCCAAGATCCGAAAGAAGCATGAGGATGCTTTTGATGTCTTTCAGATCAGGAACATTGTGATAGGTGGAGACGCCCTCCGAAAGAAGAGAGGAAACGAGTATGGGGAGAGCGGCGTTCTTGGAACCGCTGATGGCGACTTCACCGTTCAAGGGGCGTTTCCCTTCAACCATGATTTTATCCATATAATAGAATCCTTAAATAAAAAAATGAGTTACATGAAAGAAGGCGATCATCCGGTCACTGAGTGGGAGATCGTGGTGTAATAAAAACGGATCTTATCCTGAAATGGGGGGAGGAGGCAAGAACCGGATAGAAAAAAAGCGCTTCCTTTTTCAGGAAGCGCTTTGGGTTAAACAGTAAAGAGGGATGAATCAACAGAAAGATCCCCGAGAAGGTTAGTGGTGGTCTCCTCCATGGTCATGGCCTTTGCCCGCGACCGTATCCAGAAGCGCCTTGCCAATGCAATAGGAGAGTCCTGCGGAAATAATACCGATTGCATACCACATGCCGCCCAGGAATACATAGTGCGCCATATCCCACGCCCATTCAAATGAAAACGGAAACATGATCGTTCTCCTTAAACCGTTGAATTAACCGTTAACCGGGTTCAGTTCGCGTTCCTGGGGAAATACCGGCAGATACCGGTATGCGAGGGACGCAAGTATAACACCATAGGCCACTGGAAGAATAGTGGTGGCCACCTCCTGCCAGCTTGGCATATAGGCGAACCATTCCTCGAAGGGAAGAACCGGGTGCGCCATCACCTGAAGAACCATGACCCATCTGTTGATACAGACTCCGATGCACGCTAAAATCACCGCAAGGAGAAGCATGCTTTTATTCGCCCGTAGGGTCTTATTGGTCAGTATGAGAGCTGGCAGAATGCCGCCTACGACAAGCTCCGCAACGATGATCCAGAGTGTATAGAGACCGTTCCCATCCGAGTAGAACTGCATGAAAGTCAACCCCCGTGAAGGCGCGGTAACGGTGGCCCAGTACCAGGTATCGATGAGCTTTGCGACCATGTAAGAGGCGATCATCCAGCCGGAGATTTTAGCAAGTAGATCGACGACATTATCCTTAACCAGTTTTTTCCGGGTGATTCCTTCGGTAATTTTGGTGAGAAGGATGGTGAAACAGGGGCCATAAGCCGCCGCGGACCAAGTAAAAAGGAAGAATGTCCAAGGCCATACCAGAAGGTGTTCCCGAAAAGCAAAGGGTCTTCCGAAGAGAACGCCGGCGACACCGCCCAGGGATCCCTGATGGAAACAGGAGAGAAATGCGCCGGTCGCTGCAAACACGGCCATCACTTCATGCATGTTGTGGGCAAGGTTATGGAAAAAGGGTACTTCATCCAGCTTTCTGTTTTCGAGAAGGAGCGGAACGAATTCGATGGCGAGAACGCTGAAATAGATGGACAGACAGAAGGCCACTTCCGCCAGCATGGAGTGGACATTCACATGCCAGAAAATAAACCAGCTCCGAAGGGGCTGCCCGACATCAATGGCAAGGATCAAGAGGGCAGAGCTGTAGCAGATAAAGCCGATGACCACCGCGAAATTAATGATATTCTTTAATTCATCCTTTCCGATGATATATTTGAGTAGACCGGTGAAAAATGCGCCGCCGCCAAGGGCGATAACCGCCAGATCCGCCCATATCCATAGGGCGAACCCGTATGAGTCGTTCATGCCGGTCTGATTCAACCCTTTGAACCAGCAAAGCAGCATGGCGTAAACACCCCATAAAAGCACCGCTCCCACAATGAGGATCCCTATGGAAAATTGCGGAAATGAACAGCGCTTGACTCCTTTGGGTAGTAATGCTGAATCCATAAGTCTTAAGCTCCTGATATCGATTTAGTTTTAGTCGTATCTTTTATTGATTACCGTTATGTCTCCCCGGACCTTTCACTGAATTCTCCAGGGGGTCTTTATATTAATGGTGCCCTTTTTGTTTCCCCAGGGCGATTTCCCCGGTTTTTTCATGGGGCAGATAGTTGTCGCCCAGCCGCCTCACCCACTCCCGGCTTGACATGTAGTAAACCTTGGGATTGGTTCCTAAGCGTTCGAGCAGCCTGAAAACGTTGGTTGCCGAAGGCTTGCCGCCATGTTCGTTGTCGGGTCGTGCGATTTTGTGCACCTGGTGATCTGGATTGTTGAGATCTCCGAACGTGATCGCTCCTGCCGGGCACGCCTGGGTGCAGGAACTCTGATATTCATGTTCTTCAAGCTCTTTCCGGCCTTCATGGTAGGCCTTATCCATGGCCAGCTGGTAGCGGTGAAAACAGAAACTGCATTTTTCAACCACACCGCGCATTCTGGGAGAGACATTGGGGCTCAGGTACTCTTTCATGCCTTCTGGCCAGACCGGATCCCACCAGTTGAAGTATCGGGCGTGGTACGGGCAGGCTCCCATGCAGTAGCGGCAACCGAAGCACCGGGTATAAATCTGGCTTACGATACCGGTCCCATGGTCATAATCGGTCGCAGTCGCGGGACAAACGGAAACGCAAGGGGGATGGCCGTGAGCTCCTTCGCAATGCATGCAGGGCCGAGGCAGATAGCAGATCTCCGTTTCCGGGAAAGCTTTGCCGTTGGTCAGCTTATAAAGATGCATCCAGGTGATGCTGTCGAGCTTGTTGGTCTCGTCTTTTTTGAAGGGAACGTTGTTTTCAGCCATGCAGGCCACCATGCATGCGCCGCAACCGGTGCACTTGTCAAGATCAATTACCATTCCGTATTTTTTGGCTTTTTGGGTGTTATGCGTTTTATTCATCTGAACCTCTTGAGATGTTTAGGCGTTCGTCAAAGTGGCCCTGATTCCGTATGAAACGTCGAGACCGGAAATAGGATCTTCCATTGGGCCGATAAGTTCGTTAAAGTTGACGCCTTTTCCGGAAAGATAGTCGTCATAGGCGGTGTGGCCAAGCCCTCTTGCCATTGCAATCACTCCCGGCATGATGCCTTCGAAAAGGTGAATTTTCACCCTGACAGCGCCTTTCGGTGTTTTCAGCATGGCGTATTTTTTTTCGGACAGATTGAGTTTGGACGCGGTTTGCGGGTTGATTTCGACGAGGATGTCGTTTTTCTTAAGAACCGTATCTTCAACCGTCTTGAGCAGGAACGGCGGAGAGCCGACGGCCATATGGGCGAGTCTCAGAGAATCGTAAGGAATCAGGATCAGCGGATAGGAGGCCGCATCTCCTTCGGGCGCCATGCTCTTTGGTTCCGCAACCACGGAAAAATCGATTCGTGTTCCAGCCGCGATAAGGCTCTCGGGATTTTCTAAGAAACCGCTCTCTTTCAAGGATTCCCATTTGTCTCCCAGTGTCTCCGTGAGGCACGCCTCAAAGGATTCCCAGGAGAAGGCGTTTGCGACGCTTCCGCCCAATTTCTTGGCAAGTAGAATCACGGCGTCTCCCGTATGCCGGGTATCGAACTTGGGCTCCACGACCGGCGTGGAAAGGCCAATGACCGATTTGCCGCTTCCCAGGCAAAGGCTGACATCCTCGAATCGTTCCAGGTTGGTGTGACTGGGAAGAATGAGCGTCGCCACCTTTGCCGTTTCATCCATGAAAGAAGAGAAGCTCACGATAAAGGGAATCTTTTCGAAGGCTTTTTTTACAGCTGCCGTATCGGTGAAGCTATAGAGGGGATTGCTTCCGGATACGAGAAGCGCCTCGACAGGAGATTTCCCTTGGCCGTTGATGGCGCTGATGAAGCGGTTGGCAAGGAACGGAGTGTCCGGATAGTTCCCTTTCCCCGCACCGTCGACCCGCTCTTTCCCAAACCCATTTTTACCGGTTTCATCTTGTTCCGGGTTGGTCCAAGATATATAGCTTGCAGGGTTCAGGGCGATGACGCCTCCTTCACGGTTGACGCTTCCCATCAGGGCGTTCAGCGCATGGACGGCCATGATGTGGCCCATGGATTCCGGGGTGCTCCCCTGGCCTTTTCCACAAACCGCGATGGGTTTTGCGGCTTTCGCGAATTGGGTGGCGACCGAGAGAATATCCGAGGATTTAATGCCGGTTGCAGCGGAAACCTTTTCCAGTGTGTAGGGTTGGGCGAGTTGAGAGAGTCTTTCGATGCCGGTGGTGTTTTCAGCGACGAATTCCTTATTATATAAGGCTTGATTGAGAATCACATGGAGGATTCCCCATACCAAGTCGGTCTCGGTTCCAGGAATGACAGGCAGCCACTTATCGGCCTTGGCGGCGGTCATGGAAAGACGGGGTTCGACCTGGCATAAAAAGGCCTTCTTTGTTTTGAGGGCGCTGTTCGCCTTGATCATTTTGAC
The DNA here is from genome assembly GCA_020056645.1 of Desulfobacterales bacterium. Classification (GTDB taxonomy): domain Bacteria; phylum Desulfobacterota; class Desulfobacteria; order Desulfobacterales; family JAHIVH01; genus JAHIVH01. Next base: position 3,354 of record JAGVHJ010000442.1, on the reverse strand, counting down.
CGGTGAGTCCCATCCTTCGATAATACCGCTCCCCAGACTCAGGACATAGTCCGCATTTTCGATGTCAAAGACCACCTCTCCCTGTAAAGCCTGCATCTTTTTTAACGCTATCTTGTAAGTGTCCTTGAAGGTCTGTTCGCTGATAAAATTGGGAGATCCATAAGCGAAAAGGAATCGTTTGATGAGCGCTGCGGTGACGCCCGTATCCGAACCAGTCAGGGCGGCCACACTCTCCGGTTTCCCGGAAGAGCGGAGTTCTTCCAGTTTTTTTGCAAGGAGCGAGACAGCTTCATCCCAGGAGATTTTTTTAAAGCCGCCGCCGGCTGTTTTTAGCAAGGGCGTCTCAATCCGGGTGGGGCCGTAGAGAAGCTGGAGGCCTGCGAGACCCAGGATGCAGATTCCACCCTGATTGACGGGGAAATCTTTTCGTCCTTCGATCTTGATAGCCCGTGACTCTACCTTTTTGACGGTGATACCACACTTGCCCGGGCAGAGGGTGCAGATCGAATGATTGAAGGAGGCGGCCCCATCGGGGGGCACGGGTGTCCATGGCCAGTTCTGGGTCCAGATAGCGCTATCGTCCATCAGTTTCCATGGCAACGGGGAAAGGGTTGTTCCGACAACGCCACCTGCAACCAAACTGCCGCCAAGTGTCAAGAAATTTCTTCTATCTAGTTTCATAAATTCTTCCTCATAAACCTATCGCGGGAAAAAAACGATTATGGTTAACTATTTATGGCATTGAAAACAGGGCCCTTTTGAACCAGTTTCCCGTTCATGGCACGCTGCACAGTCATCCATTTTCATGCTGTCCCAGGTGTTCTTTCCGAAACCGCCGATATTGTCTCCCCAGATATCCCTGCTGTAACCGGTGATCCGGTTCTCTTCGTAGGGTTTGAGGCTGGTTGATTCACCGATATCCCCATGACAGGTTTTGCACTCCATCTCCTTATGGGCTGCATGGGAGAAGAAGACGCAGTCGGGCTGCCTTGCGTAAATAAGCCAGGGCACCTCCTTGCCGGGCGTGACATACTCGTCGACAAATTTGACTTCGTTGGGGTCTTCTGTCTGGGCCGATTCATGGCATTCGGAACACTGGGCGAGGGTGGGCACGCCAGCAAACGTACCATCCTCCCTGTAGAAATGACAGCTCTGGCATCCGTCGCTCACCGCATCCATATGAACCTGGTGATTAAAATCAATGGGCTGTTCCTTCTGGGAATATAAAAGCTTGGGGAACACAACCCATCCGACCAGGAGACTACCGATCAAACCCGCCATAAAAAAGAGAATTGCAAAGCCGAGTGTCGCATTTCCCTCTTTTTCCCCATCGTGATTTTCAGAAGGGATTTTTTTTTCATTATCATCCGGTGTACTCATGGGAACTCCATCATCTAAATGTTGATGAAAACGTTTATACCTAAAAACCTATTATTACCGAAATTAAAGGCGCTACCTTACAACCAACTATCACTGTTCGTCAAGGAAAAATCATTTCCCATAGCTGTGAAGGCCGGGCAGATAATTGACGCCGAAATAGGTAAACAGCACAGCCGCGAATCCAATAATGGAAATATAGGCGATTCTCTTCCCCTGCCAGCCTTTCATCAGCCGGGTGTGAAGCAGAAGCGCGTAGATAAACCAGGTAATGAGGGACCAAGTCTCCTTTGGGTCCCATGACCAGTAGCTCCCCCAGGCCGAGTTCGCCCAGACAGCTCCTGTGATGATTCCAACGGAAAGAAAGAGAAAGCCGAACATGATCATCTGATAGGTCAGTTCATCAATGATGTCATACGAGGGAATCCGTGCGCCTATCCCTTGATCGCTGTTGAGGCTCGATTTTGAAAGGTACATGATGCTCAGGCCGAAGGCGATGGCGAATCCCGCGTAGCCCAGGAAACAGGTAAACACATGGGCGATGAGCCAATTGCTTTTCAGGGCGGGAATCAGCGGCTGAATGCGGTCGCTGATATTGGGCGACAGGGAGGCGTAAGCCATGGCGATGAAAGGAAGCGGACTTGTGAAGACACTGACGGTTATTTCACGGCTCCTCCGTTCGATGACGATATAGATCACCGCTGTTGTAAGAGCAAAAAAGACCAGGGATTCGTAGAGGTTGGAGAGAGGGGCGTGACCGATTCCCTGCTGATAGGATTCGATCCACCGGAGGAAAAAACCCGCCGTGTTTCCAAATATGCCGATCAGGGAAAGGACCGTGCCTATCCTCGCCATCGTCTGTTTGTTGAAAATCCATGAGGAGATATAACAAAGGGCGGAGATTCCGTAAACAAATGTGGCGATTGATAAAATGATGGAACTGTTCATAAAAAGCATCCTGATGTTAAAATTCCTGTTCTGCCTGTACCTCTTTTGAGACTACCGGCTCTTTTCCGACAACTGTTGCGTAATGCCCTCCACGATCCGGTTGATGCCCAGTTTATTCTTGTTGGCGGTTCCCGCGATCATGACCTGACACGTCTCTTTTTCTTTTCTTATTTCGATGCAGACCTTCTGGTGGGACATGAAAAAGGTGATATAGCATCCGATGATAATCAATATGAACCCAGTATAGACAAGCACGACTCCTGGATCTTTCGTAACCTGAAGGCCGGTATAGTACCGTTCCTCATAATCACCCACCGATATGAAGATCTCCCCCTTTCTCATCTTGTCGAATTTGGGGAAACGAACCGGGAGCACCACCGGCTCCTGTTTTCCCTCACCTGATGTGATGAGGCCGAGAAAGGTTTCCCGGAGATCGTGGCCTTGAATGAGATAGGAGGGTGAGTACTCCTGAAGGGTGAATTTACCGAAACCGCCGGGAATGTCGATCTCTTCTCCTATCGTTACGTTTTTAACAAACTCCATGCCTGTTTCTTTTGATCCGAAAACAAGCGGTATGGTTTCGGGCGGCAGGGAGCCGTAGCTCGACTGAAAAATACGGACTTCTTTGTATCGAAGGGGCTGGTTGACGAGAATATCCTGTGTGAGCTGTTCCTGGCCGTTCTCAAGGATGGTGAGGCGTGACCGGTACTCTTTGGGGGCGCCGGTATCGTAGAAAGAGACCTCGAACCGGTCGCACCGGATTTCAAAATCGAGGGTGATTTTTTCGTCGGAATTTTTTTTCTGAATCACCTGGCGGGAGCTCTTTTCGGGTATGGTCATATATCCCTCAAAACCGTATCGGGACCCAGCCAGTCCCCCTGCGATCATGAAGAGGATGCTCAGATGAACCCCGTAAACTCCAAATCGTGTCCAGCGCCCTTTTTCCGAGAAAATGGCGTAGCCCGTTTCATTTTTTTCAACGATGCACTTGGCGAATCTGCTCTCGATGGTCCGAAGGAAATTCTCTAC
>JAGVHJ010000024.1 GCA_020056645.1 Desulfobacterales bacterium | reverse complement strand
ACCTACACGGAATCTTCCCATTTCGGTGATATCATTACAGACTTCAACCAGACCCTTGGGGACGCAATCAAGTTGGACGTAAACGCAACCGGACTTTTCTCCCAGGCCATCGCCGGCACAGGTATCCGACTGGTGAATACAGCGGCCCAAGCTTATTTTTTTTTCCCCTTAGCCGGAACACCTAACGCCCAGAATCTGTTTAGCGCGGCCAATAACACAGCGTTTGTCAACTCGGTCAAATCTGTGCAAATAGGAACCCTTCCAGCAACATGCCTTGCATTTGGTTTGGTAGGCGCTGGAACCAGCCGGAAGCTCATAGCGGGCTTGGGTCAAAATACAGACGCAGACACCCTTGTGGATCATGTGACAGCATTTACGATCGCAACCCTTCAAAATATGAATGCAGCAGATCCCACAGGACCGGCCGCCAACCAGATTGAAGCGGCGGATATCATTCTTTACTGATGATCGATGAATCCATGATCCCGGATGACCTAACCGTCATACACACCTTAGACCCTTTCAGACAGTATCAACAATCTGGCGATCCAGGGGCCGCAAAAGCGGCCCTTGATCTCCTTTTAGATGAACCCATAAGCGCACACCCAGCGTTTCAAGCGCTCTACGGAGTTATCCTTCTTCTCTCAGGAGAAACGGACGTCGGGGAAAAAACGCTTCACGCCATCTTGCGCGAAACGCCCCGCTTCTCCTCCTGGGCCAGCGACCTGGGGTTCGGCCTCTTTTTAACCGGTGATTTGAAAAAAGCCAGAGAGGCGCTCGAACAGGCGATCACCCTCCCCGCCCCGGACGCGGCCGCCTTCAACAGATTGGGGGCGATCACTCTCCTTCTTGATGATCTGGCCGGTGCGAAAAGCGCCTTTTTAAACGCGCTTATAATAGATCCGGACAAGGCCGAAATTCACAGTAATCTGGGGGGCGTTCTGGCGCGTCTGGGAGAGCTTTCCGAAGCGCTCTCCTATTATGAAAAGGCCCTATCCCTCATACCAGACCTTCCCCAGGCGAAAAGCGGCAGACATGCGATCCTCATAGAACAGGGAAGGAGCGATATCGTCATCCTTGATATCGAAGAAGAGATTGAAAAAGAGGTTGACCCGGAGAAGATTCAGGCCAAAACACGGTATCTCGCGGCCCGCCTCCATTCAGCTGGACGCTTTGAGGAGGCGGTTCAGAGACTCCGCGAACTCATCTACGAAAATTCCGAAGATATCCTATCCCTGATCCAGCTTGCAGGGCTTCTGGCTGACCGCTCCTTGCATCAAGCCGCCCTTGCCGTGCTGAAGCAGGCGAAAACAAGAGATCCGGAAAACATCGTCGTATTGTCCATGATGGTGAAAAGCTTGACCGAAACCGAACAACTGGACCAGGCCCTTTCATGCGTGGAGGCCCTTTTTGCCCATCATCCGGAGACGCCGCTCTCCTACATCGCCCGGGCAACGGTTTTATCCGCTTTAGACGCCCATGGAGATGCGGAAAAAGACCTCCGTCATATCACCGATCACTTTCCCGGAATGGTCGAAGGGTGGACACTTTTGGGCCACCACCTCATGGTTGCAGGTCAGATGGATGAAGCCTCCACCTGCTTTGAAAACGCTTCATCCCTCAATCCCTTTGCATTTTCAAACCTGATCGAGGCCCGGATTTTTCCCGATGACCCCACCGTGCTTGAAAAACTGGAACTCTTTTCAAAAAACCCCCTTCACCACGCCGAATCCAGGGCGGCCATGAGTTTTTCCCTTTGCCGGGTCTTTGAAAAAAACCAGGAGTACGAAAAGGCGTTTCGTTGCGCGGAGAGGGGAAACACTCTCGCCATGCGCGCCCACGCCTACAACGAGGAGAAATTCTTGAAAATGGCCGAAGAGATTCAAACCATTTTCACCCCTGAGCTGTTCAAAAAATTCAACGGCGCGGGATCGCCCTCCACCCGGCCGATTTTTATCGTGGGCCTGCCCCGGTCCGGCACAACCCTGACCGAGCAGATCATCGCCAGCCATCCAGCGGTTTTTGGCGCGGGCGAACTGGGGTATATCCCGTCCATTACGCTTCTCATGCCCCGTGTGACAAAAAGCCGCCTGGCCTTTCCGGGCTGCATGAAAGAGTTTGAACCCTGGATGGCCGCCCATGGCGCATCCTATTATCTGAAAAAAATTTTCGCCATGAACCGGGAAAAGGTGCGCGTCACGGACAAGCTGCCCCACAACTTTCTCTACCTGGGGCTGATCGCGCTCCTATTTCCCAGGGCCAAAATCATCCACCTGACCCGTGACCCCAGGGACGTGGCGGTGTCGGCTTTTTTCACCCACTTCAAGTACAGGGACGGCATCATGGGATTCGCCTCTGATTTAAAAACCATCGGACGGATGATTCGCCTCCACGACCGTCTCATGGCCCATTTCAGATCGGTTCTGCCCGTTCCTGTTTACGGACTCTCCTATGAAGCCCTGATCGGCCATCCAGAAACGGTTTTAAGGGATCTCTTCTCTTTTCTTGATCTCCATTGGGATGAGCGGGTGCTCGATTTTCACCGGGAAAAACGGCCCGTCAAAACCGCGAGCCTCTGGCAGGTCCGGCAACCCCTCTACCGGAGCGCCCTTGACCGGTGGAAGAATTACGAACCCTTTCTCTCAACCTTATT
>JAGVHJ010000096.1 GCA_020056645.1 Desulfobacterales bacterium | reverse complement strand
TCATCGCATCTTTTTTAAAGTGTCTGTTTATATACCTATTTTCTGTGATCGGTCAATCTTTGATTTCAGCTAATTTCACAATAGAGACTTTTTCTCAGGGATAGGGAACCGTCACCGTGAAAATGGTTCCTTTGCCGAGTTCGCTCTCTACGGAAATGGTGCCGTTCAGGGCCTCGACAAGACTCTTCACAATGGGGAGCCCGAGCCCCGTTCCTGTAATAAAGCGGGTGTTCTCGTCTTTGACCCGGTAGAATTTTTCGAAAATGCGCGGCAGATGTTTTTTTTCCATGCCGAATCCGGTATCTTCAACCGAAATGGATACACATCGGGCCAGGGCCTCGACTGTCACGATGATCTTCCCTTTGTCCGGCGTGTATTTAATGGCGTTTGTAATGATATTGCCGAAAATGCTCTCGATGGCCATGGCGTCCGCGAGGATGGGCGCGACCAGGACGGCGGACGGTTTGTAAACAAGCTGCTGTTCTTTTCTTTGCGCCTGCACCTTCAGGAATTCGACAACCCGCTCAACGATGTCGTCCACTTGAACAGGAACCGGATTCTGGCCCACATTACCCGCTTCAATCCGGGATAGATCAAGGAGATCGCCGATCAGGGCGATCAGACCTTGCGTTTTTTCCTTGGCCCGGCCCAGCATGTATTGGCTGTCTTCAGAGTAACCGATGGCGTTTTCCTGGATCACCATGGCAAGCTGCTCATGAATGGTGGAAAGCGGGGAACGGAGTTCGTGGGAAACCTTGGCGACGAATTCGGATTTGAGGCGGTCGAACACCTTCATGGCCGTGATATCAGCAAGATTGACCACTGCGCCAAGGCATTCGTTGCCCGCGCCTGGTACGGGTCTGCCCTGGACCAGCACATACCGTTCTTCCGGAAGGACCAGTTCATAGGAGGGAATATCGTCGGTTATCCGGTAGGCGCCTTGAGAGATCGCCATGATATAATCACAAAGCCCCTTATCCTGGAGGTAAGTGCCGATTTGTTCGCCGGTTTTTCGTGAGACGTCAATCCCCAGATATTTGATGGCGACCGGATTTAATAATACGACCTGTCCGGTCATATTGGTCACCAGCACGCCGTTTGGCAGGGTCTCGATGATGGTCCGGATGCGGCTCTGCTCCATGCCAAGGTCGGCCAGATTTCTCTCCCGTTCAATTCGAAGGGCCTCTGTTTCCTGGATAAGCCGCAATTTTTCAATGGCCCGCTTGACGACGATCCTCAATTGATCGGGGGTGAATGGCTTTGAAACAAAGTCATAGGCTCCCCGTTTCATGGCTTCGATGGCGGTTTCCACCGTCGCAAACCCGGTGATCATGATGACGAGGATCTCTTTTTTACTCTCCCTGATCCGGGAAAGGACTTCGATACCATCGATTCCGGGCATCTTGATGTCGCAAAGCACAATCGAAATGGGTTCTCGGTTGATTATTTCAAGGCCTTCCATGCCATTTGCGGCGATGAAAACCTTACACTCCATCCGGGATAGAATTCTTTCACATCCTTCACGGATATCTCTTTCATCGTCGATGACCAGTATCTGGGTCGACTGAACCGGATCATTCACTATTTTTTTCCTCCTTGGACCGGGGGATTGAGCAGAAGTTCAATGATAAAGGCGGCGCCTTTGCCACCGGGGCAGTTCTCCGCCCGGATTTGCCCGCCGTGGTCGTGTATGATGCCATAAACCAGACTCAACCCCAGGCCGGTACCCTTGCCCTGTTCCTTGGTGGTGAAAAAAGGGTCGAATATTTTCGGCAAAATGGATTCCGGGATACCGGGACCGGTATCTGAAATCCGTATAATAATCCGGTCCCCTTCTTTTGGGAGGGAGGTGGATAGGGTAAGGGTGCCTCTTCCTTCCATGGCGTCTGCTGCATTTAATATAATATTCATGAATACATGGTTGATTTGTTGGATGTCAACCGGCGCAGGCGGAAGAGAGGGGGACAACTCTTTTACGATGGTGATATCGTGGAACAACGTTTGATTTTCTAGAAGAAAGAGGGTTTGAGATAAGGCATGGTTGATATCGTATGGCCGCATTTCGTTGCTGGTTTGACGGGAGAATTCCAGGAGCTCTTTCACAATGTTGCTACACCGCTTGGCGTCATCGAGAATTCGCTCCAGATCTTTTCTTGCGCCTTCTGGAAGATCATACTCTTCCATGATCAGCTGGGTGAAGAGGGTTATTCCGCCAAGGGGGTTGTTCAGCTGGTGAGCGACACCTGCGGCGAGTTTTCCAAGGGAGGACATCTTTTCGGCCTGAAGGAGCTGCACCTGCGTTTTTTCCAGTTCCGCCGATATTTTGAGCGTTTCTCTTAAATCATGAAAAAAGCCCAGGGTCGCTACTTCGTTTTTTCCATCATAGACCACCGCCGCATTTAGACTGATGGGGATAATCTCTCCAGTTTTTCGTTTGATATCGACCCGGCAAGACCGCAGGGTTCCCTTCCCCCCATACTCCTCGCTTCTCAGCATCCGCATGACGTTTTTTGCGCCTTCTCCCGGATAGATGTCCCGGATGCTCATCTTGTCGATGACTTCATCTACCCCATACCCGGAGATCTTGCATGCTGCATCATTGAATATAAGAATTTTACCTTTCATATCCGATGCGATGATGCCGTCGACGGCGCTTTTAATCAGATTGCTTAAGAAACCGTTGGAACGGTGGAGTCTTTCTTCCATTTTTTCCATTGTAGACATGGCGAAATCCATAATGACCAGAGAGCTGATCTCATCCCCGGCAAAAATGGGGTATGAGTAGAGGCATGAGACCTTTTCAAGAGCCATGGTTCCTTCTTTTCCAGGCCGGATGGCGGCCTTCCGGGTTCGAATGACCTCCTGGGCCAGACAGTTGTGGCACGGCGTGCTGCGTCGATAGAGCACCTGGTGACACAAGTCTCCTACTTGAATGAAGCCGTCCTTCTCAATTTCAGTATGGTTTACCGCTAAGATTTTAAAGTCAGTTGAGATAACAATGATTGAACGTTTGAACGAGTCGATTGCATTTACCAGATACTCCTTTTCCATGTCGGTTCTCATGGGCACCCTCTCCTTGAATGATGGTGTGGTTGAACAAAGAATCGGACGGTAATGCTTGAGAGTTTTATATCTGGATACCCGTCAAATATCAACGGAAAAACCAGGAAGCTTAATGATCGTGATAAAAAAGGACGGCCCATCTGACGGTAAAACCTGTTCAAATAGGCCGTCCTATGTTGGACTAAAGTAGGAGAGGGGGAGAAGATCGGTCAGACTTTAGGCCGTGGAAGCACTTTCGCTCGTTCTGCTATCTCTGGGACCTTGTGTTCCCATTCGATGGCCATCAGATGCACTCCCGCCACACCTTTCATCTGTTTAAACTCTTCGATCTGTTCACAGGCGATCTTGATGCCTTCATCGGCCACCTTGTTTTTTTCAACGCCTTGTAGCCTTTTGATGATTTCGTCTGGAACATCCATACCCGGAACTTTGGATTTCATATACTTGGCCATACCGATGCTCTTCATGGGGGTGACGCCCGGAAGAATGTAGACCTTCTCCGTGAGTCCCATGTCATTGGCCTGCTTAATCCACTCTTTCATCTTCTTCATGTTGAAGACGCACTGGGTCTGGATAAAATCGGCTCCGGCGGCCACTTTTTTGGCAAGGCGATGAACCCGCCATTCGAATGGGTCGGCAAAGGGATTGGCGGCGGCTCCGATGAACATCTTTGGCGGCTCATCGATTTCGGCCCCTCCAAGAAATTTACCTTCATCGCGCATTTTTTTGATCATGCTCACCAATTGAATGGAGTCGATATCAAAAACGCCTTTGGCTTGGGGATGGTCACCAAACTGCTGATGATCGCCTGAAAGGCAAAGAATATTCCGGAGCCCGTGGGCATAGGCGCCCAAGATGTCGGACTGCATGGCGAGCCTGTTTCTGTCTCGGCAGACCATCTGATAGTTGGGCTCAAGCCCTTCCTGCATGACAAACATGGCCGCAGCCCAGCTCGACATTCGAACCATGGCGGTCTGGTTGTCCGTGATGTTCACCATGTCGACATTACCTTTCAAGGGAGCGGCTTTTTCCCTGATGGCTTCTATATTCGCCCCGCGGGGTGGGCCGAGTTCACCTGTAAACGCAAAGTGTCCGGCTTTTAAAATTTTCTCAAAATTACTTCCTGATTTCATGTTAATCGATCCCCTTCGAATGGTTGTATCATATCTTCAGGCTATGCCAATCAATTAAAAAAAGCAGGCCTACCTATTCCTGATCGTATCGTGGATAGACCCCTTGGCTACGGCAGACCCTTCTTGCGAGCGCGATCATCTCCGGGATGTCTATGCCTACGGGGCAATAGCATCGTGTGCAGAGAACGCACCGCTCCCATACGATGTCCCGGATTTCTCCCAAATCGAGTTTATCCACATTTCCGTTATTTTTGTAAAGAACGCCTATCGAGTTTAGAAATTTGTAAGAGGGCATATATTTCGGGTCTTTGTCCCGGCCCATAAATAAAAAGCAACTTTCC
>JAGVHJ010000196.1 GCA_020056645.1 Desulfobacterales bacterium | reverse complement strand
ATGTTTATATATATAAACATAAATGAGGTTAAAAATAAACAAGGGGACCCATGGGTGACGAAAAATTTCAGGCGTTTCTGGACAGGATCAAGGCGGCGACCGGCCTGGAAACCCAGACGGATCTGGCGGCCTCTCTGGATATCCATCGATCCGCAATCACCCAGGCCAGGAAAAAAGAGGCCATACCGGATAAGTGGTTGATGACCCTTTACCGGAAGTTCGGACTGAATCCCGAATGGCTTGAAACCGGAAAAGGCCTTCAATTCTTGAAAGAAGATGGGCGCGCGGATGACGAATTTTATAAGGTGCCCAAGGTTTACGCCAGACTCTCCGCGGGCGGCGGCTCGTTTGAGAGTCACTCGGCCATTCAGGGCTACTACTCCTTCAGAAAAGAGTGGCTCCGGAAAAAGGGACCCGGTGACCAAATGGTGATGATGGATGTCACCGGCAACAGCATGGAGCCTGAACTGAAAGATGGAGATACGGTGCTGGTGGACCAATCCAGAAAAGAGATTATCGCTGGCGCCATTTATGCGGTGGGAGTGGACGATACGATTCTGATCAAACGGGTTGAAAAGCTCCCGAATACGCTGGTCCTTCAGAGCGACAACACCCATTACGCCCCGATTCTGATTAAAGGAGAGGAAATCAAGAGCGTCGTGATCATTGGCAAAATCATTTGGATTTGCCGGGAGTACCGATGAGGTTTATTGTGTTTATCTTTATCAACATCCCTGTCGACGCCGTCAACTGATGGCATTATGGAGGCAATAATTATGATGAAACAATTGGAAAAATATATATTAACAGGTGCCTGGGTTATAGGCGTTATTCTTGCGGGTAGCGATGGCGGCCCCCTCTCTCCCCTGATCAATCTGACCGGCGTTCTTCTGGTCGGCCTTTCAAGCTGGTTCATTCATGCGAGGGCCTCTCTTTCAGAGGTTCCGTTGCAAAAGGGGTCGATGGGCGTGGGCGGTAGGGAGGATATCCCTTTCTTCTATGAAATAGACTCTTCAAACATGGTCTGGACGGGCCAGGGCCGGGTAAGGCTGGAGCCGGCCCGGTGCACGACTATTATTGATCCAAAATGGCGATCGTGAAGGTCATAAAATCCGTCCCGAACCGGTCCTCTTGCCTGCCGGATGAATCGGTTTTTTTGTCTCTGACAACGAGGGCCACCTCATATTCGCCATACTGAATAGGGCCATCTCCTTCTTCGCCACGGGTTGAGAAGAGGACCGATTGCCGGTATTCGGCGGCTTTTTCACCCTCTCCCAGGAGCGCCTCTATATCGGATTGGGATGAGGAGACATAAAGTTCGCTCTCGTTGGTCTTAGAGGTGGAAACCGACCATCGGAAAAGGAGCTTGTCATTTTCACCGGGTGCGAGCGTTTCCATAATGGCCGTGCAGGCAATCGTTTCAGGAACATGCGCTGACCGTTTGAAAGTGATTTTTCGTTGGCCCGAAGCGATTATCGTCTCCTCGCCCTGATCGTATTGGAGGGCTATTGATTGAATGACCGGATTTTTTCCAAGGGGTGTTTCGGTGATGCGAAGGGTTTTTGCGCCCCTCAGCGTCACGCCGCCGACGGTGAGTTCGGCCATGACAGGCACATCCAGATAGGATTGGCCCTGGAGCAGGGTGTCGAGCATTTCGGAAGGGATCGTGTCCCAAAATCCGGACGCCATGTGAAGGGTTTCGGAATAGGGCGTGGTTCCCAACAGGCCAACGGCTCCATCCGATTCATCGAACTCAAGTCCCACGCGCCATTTCACCTCGGTGATCATCTCCTGGGTGATATCCTCTCCCAGAACCAGGAGATCAAGGGAGAACGGATCGCCTCGCCGGATTTCGGGATCGGTGATTTTGATCGCCATCACCCGTGGTTTTTTTACGATATAATCGGGCCTCATGTCGCTTTCGCCGCAGCCTGCAAGCACCATCAGTAAAAGGGCCCCAAAGAGTGTTCGTAACAGTTTCATCCGCGCTCCTTTCTTTTATTCGTCAGAAATCGATTTTTGTCCCAAGAAAGATAAAGGGAACCACTGATTCCAGGGACTCCTCATTTTCGCTTTCCGTATAATCCTTATTATAGGACTTATCGATATAGATCTTCTGGCGAAGCACATTTCTTACATCCAGGTAAACGCTCAAGACCCAAGTGTCAAAGAGCCACATGCGGTCAACGCGGAGATCGACCTGATGATGGCCGGAAAGCCGATCGGTATTCACAGGACCGTCGTGGAGGGGAATATACTGGTCGTTATCCGAATCATAGAGGGTCTCCACGTTCAACAGATCGGTATAGGGTGGGCCGGAGGCATAGGCGTACCTTCCGCCCAGGGTCCAGTCGCCGTTCAGTTTATAACTGACCACCGCTTTCAGGTTGTGGGGAATATCCTCGCTGAAAAATCGGTCCGATTCGTTTTCATCGGTGCGTTTTGATACGGACCATGAGTAGGAGACCCATCCGAAAAACCGGTCTGTTTTCCGGTGCTTCAAAAAGATTTCGGCCCCATGGATACGCCCCTCTCCGCTGTTTGAATAAACCGTCGGGTCTTTGGGATCGCTCCGCACCGCCATGTTGAAAAGTTTTTTGTAATAGGCCTGGAGATCCAGGGAAATATCACTGGTGATTTTATACTCAAAACCAGTGACGGTGTGAAGGGATCGCTCGGGTTCCAGATGCTCGGTTCCCCAGGGTTCGGTGCACTCATCAAGGTCGGGTGTGCTCGAGTAGAGCCCCATCGCGCCTTTCAGGATCAAGGGGTCGGACCATTGATACTTAAGAAGAAGCCTTGGGTCCAGATAGCCCTGATCTGTATGGCGGTCGAAAAGAGCGTGCACCCCCGGCGTCACCATCCAGGCCCCCTGAGTGATCTGATCCATCCCGTAAACGCTTACCGTGAAGAGATGGCCGTCGTTGTTGGCGTTGATTTCGTTTTCAAAGGGATTGTGATAAGCCTCCCCCTCTTTTTTCCGGGACCAGAGGGAGGATCTGAGATTGATCTTGTCTCCCACAATCCTGCCGCCAAACCGGAGTTTCTGGGTCTCGGAAAGCTCATATTCGATCTTTTCACTGAATCTCGTCTGGTTCTGTTTTAACACAAAAAAGGCCCGGCTCCCTGCGTCCACATCGAAGCGGTTGAATCCGATCAGGGGAGAGAAGCGGGATTTCCACCGTCCCGACTGAATGCTCCATTCGGCCATGATCATGGAAAATGTGAGATCTTCCGAGACCCTATCCGAAATCCGGGCCGAGATCTCCTCCTGGGACATCGTGAGCTCCGTGTTCTCAACCGCGGCGATGGCCGCCAGTTTTAAGGTATTGCGTTTTGAAAATTGATGGGAATAAAGGATCGCCCCATCGGAATAGGTGGGATATTCAAGGAACCGTACCTCCTCTTTAAGCTCCTCATCCATATCCATGGCGATCCGGGTGTAAATGTCGATGAACCCTCTTTTAAAGGAAACGGCCAGGGACCCTTTTTCCGATAGAGGCCCTTCGAGCATGCAGGAGGAAGAGAGGAGGCTCACATTGACATAGCCGCCAAAGCGGTCTTTTCTCGGCTCCTTCAATTTCAGGCTCACCACCCCGGCCAGGGTTTCGCCATATTCGGCGCTGAACCCTCCGGCGTCGTATTCGATGGATTCGACCAGTTCCGGTTCGATAATGCTCTCAAGGCCGCCGAAATGATAGAGAAGGGGGATCTCGTGGTCATCCACGAAAAAGGTGCTCTCTTCGGAGGCCGCGCCCCGGATCACCAGGCCGCTTCCATAGCCCCCAAAGGCGGATATGGAAGAGACTCCCGGCATATTGGTCACCACATTGAGGACATCCCGGTTGTTCCCAGGGGTCATGACCGCCTCTTCGATACCGATCGTCTGGGACGAGACAGCGGGCCTCTTTTTTTTGCTTGTCACGACGATCTTGTATGGATTGGCGATGAGAGGGGTCAGCCGGAAGAGGGGAGCCTCTTTTTCATCCGGACCGGAGGCTACTACCTGTTGCTCGAAAGCTTCATATCCGGATACGGGGATTGTCAGGGTGTATCTGCCCGGCGGGACCTGGATCCTAAAATGGCCGTTTTTGTCTGTGACGGCCTGATCCTGGGTCTCCTTTATGTAGAGGGTGACTCCTCTCAGGATCTTTTTGGTTCCCTTTTCAAGAACCGTTCCCGAAACCCATGAAGGAGCGCTCTTTCCCGATGCGGAATCGGTGGGCTTTTCTTCGGCATGTTTTGAGGCCCCGGCTCCCAGAAAGAGGAGCGGAATGAGAAGCAGAAAAAAAATCAGATATGGGGGTCGCATGGAAGAGGTTCTCATTTTTTAAAAGAGGTTTTTTGCACCGATCATATCCATGAGGGCGTTTACATGATTGAGGCTTCGTTTAATATAAACCTTGCAGATGTTGAAAAAAATCACCGAAGGAATGGCCACCAGCAGGCCCACGGCGGTTGCGATCAAGGCCTCGGAAATGCCTGCCATGACAACCTGGGGGCCGCCGCTCGCCACGAGACTCAGATCGGCGAATGATTTTAAAATACCCAATACGGTTCCCAGAAGGCCGATAAACGGCGCGTTATTACCCACCGATCCCAGGAACACGGAAAATCGCTCCCATTGTTTCCTTTCCGGATAGAGAAAGGCCTGAACGGTTTTCCGGAAGGAGGCTTCTGTGGCGTTGGTCTCCTGAAGGCCTTTCAGGATGAGCGCCGTTTCAGATCTGCCGGCGTTTTCGAGAATGGCGCGGATCTCGGTTTTTGATTGGGCGAGCTCAAGGGCGGATAGCAGCGGGGATAAATCCTTGAGGAGCCGTTTCCTGAAAAAGAGAAGCCGCTCCACAAAAAAGGCGGTCACGAGAAAACTTAATAAAAAAAGGATCATGAGGATGATCCTCGCGGCCAAAAAAGCCACATGGGAAATCTGGGCGGTTATCATGATCTCTCCTTAATAACTAAAAGTCTCATTGGCGTCAATCCTCAAGGAGGAATGTGATTGGGATGTCGATCCGGGTGACAACGGGGGTTCCATTCACCAAGCCTGGGGAAAAGAGGCTTTTGAACATGGCTTCGACCGCCGCCTCTGAAAAAAGCGCATGGTCGCTTTTTTTCACCGCCACATCCGTCACCCGTCCTTTTTCATCGATGGTGACCGACAGAAGCACCTCGCCTTGGATCTCCGCCTGTTCCAACTGCGCCGGATAGCGGGGCTGTTCTTGCTTTTTAAACACAGGAAGGGTGGTCAGGTCAAATACGGGAATCGTGACATAGGGCTTGACCGCCTCTTTCGGTGTGACCTCCTTTTCCTGTTCTTTAAAAAGGGTGTTTCCACTCCTGACCCCGATCCCCGTTGCCCCATTGGGGGCAAGGGTTTGGTCGGTGACCCCGAAAACCGGCTTGACCGGTTTTGCCAGCTCTGAAGGGGCCTTCTCCTTGCGATGATGGGAGAGGGGAACCCGGTTAATTTTTTTTGGGTCATCGATTTTCAGAACTGGGCTCGTTTCAGGCTCTTTT
>JAGVHJ010000129.1 GCA_020056645.1 Desulfobacterales bacterium | reverse complement strand
TCAAATCTTTAGAATGATCAAATGGATAGGGGAGGAGGATGTGATATTCCTCCTCCCATATTCAAACAGGATTAAGATCCGGATTACTATGAAATTATCTCAAATTACAGAAACACCGCTCTGGAAATCGATCTTGGGAATAATCATGAACCTTTCTCAAATTACAGATACCCAATTCTGGAAATCGATATTCAGGCACAAGTTTGAGGATACGCCCAGGAATCGTTCCTTGTCGGTCACCTCAAACGTTTTTCTTCATCTTCATCCGATCAAGGTTGACAGGGATGCCATCAAATTCCGGTTCACGTTTTGTCTGGGTGGATTGTCTCTTTTCATGTTTATTATCGAAACGATCACCGGTGTTCTCCTGATGCTTTATTACCGGCCCGTTACGGAGTATGCATACATGGATATCAAACTGCTCGAGCATACGGTTCTGTTCGGTCAGTTTTTAAGGAATATGCACCGGTGGGCGGCCCACGCCATGGTGATTCTCGTGATGTTTCACATGTTGAGGGTCTTTTTGACAGGTTCGTATAAGCCTCCCCGTGAGTTCAACTGGGTGGTGGGCGTCATGCTGCTTGTCATAACGCTTCTCTTAAGCTTTACCGGTTATCTGCTGCCATGGGACCAGATCGCCTTCTGGGCCATTACGGTGGGAAGTAAAATGGCCGCGGCCACGCCCTTTCTCGGGGTGGATGGACCGTTTCATGAATTTTTCAACATCACCGACATGAACGATATGAAGTATGTGCTTCTCGGAGACAGCGATGTGGGAGGAAACGCCCTGCTTCGGTTCTATGTGCTTCACTGTGTGATTCTTCCTCTTGCCTGCGGACTTCTAATATTTGTTCATTTCTGGAGGATCAGAAAGGACGGCGGTATTTCAAGGCCCTTGTAATTGCACCATCGGGATGAGGAACGGGTTGATTATTCAAATATGAAAGATGAGCAAAAAATGAAAATGGAAAACAAAAACAATTCTCAAGTTGCGGATGAAAAAGAGGTCTTTACCGTCCCTGACCTTGTTTCAGTCGAGTTCATCGCCATGATCGCGGCGACGATTGTGTTGATCCTTTGGTCTGTCTCCCTTGATGCGCCTCTCAAGGCGATCGCGGATCCCAACTGGACCGAAAACCCTGCAAAGGCCCCCTGGTATTTTGTTGGATTGCAGGAAGTCCTCGTCTATTTCGATCCCTGGATCGCGGGGGTGGTGCTTCCCATTCTTATTATTTTGGGCCTATCTTTGATTCCTTACCTGGATCCCAATCCAAAAGGAGTGGGAGAATACAATTTTAAAGATAGAAAGCTGGTTGTAACGGTATTTTTGACCGGTTATTTTCTATGGTTCCTTATGATCGTGATCGGTCAGTTTTTCAGAGGTCCCAACTGGCAGTTTTACTGGATGTGGGAGGACTGGGGTGTTCAGAAGCACGCCGATCAGGCGCTTTACAATATCCCGAATATTCTGGGCGTGATTTTTTTCGCTGCCTACTACGGCGGCGGTGTCTACTATGCAAGAAAGAAGTTTGGTGAATTATTCGAGAAAATCGGACCGGTAAAGTTCGGCATTTCATCATTCTTCACATTGACGATGATTGGAATACTTGTAAAAATCGTGTTGCGTGTATTTTTCAATATTAAATACATTATCTCAACTCCTTACTTTTCAATTTAGATTAGAAGATAAAGAAAATGATTCAGTCAAAATACACTACAAGAGTCTGGTTTGTCGGTCTATCCGTTTTTCTAATGATCATCCTCATGTTTGTCATGTTCTTTGAAGAGAGGCACGAGTGGAAAAAGATACAGAAAACCTATTACAAAGAGTACGCCCTTCTCATCAAGAAGAAAATAGAGGAAGTGACGAAGGCTTCAAAGGAAGACGAATTAAAGAAGTGGACAGCCCTGAAAAATGATCTGGCAAGATCAAAAAATATTGGTATTCGGCAGGTGTTTATTCCAGAGGCCGGAAGAAGGGATCTCTGCGCCACTTGTCATATGGGCATGGAGAACACGCTTTTCGCCGATGCCAAGAATCCGATGAAGTCCCATCCCACAGAGATTCTGAAAAAGCACAAGATAAACAATTTTGGCTGCACCCTGTGCCATCAGGGGCAGGGGGTCGCTCTGACCATTGATAAGGCCCACGGGATTGAGCACAACTGGGAGCAGCCAAAACTTCCGGTCAAATATTTTCAGGCCTCCTGCTTTGGATGCCATGAAAACGTGCATGCCCTGGAAGGTGCGGAGATCGCCTCAAAAGGGAAATCCCTCTTCACCGATCATGGGTGCCAAGGATGTCATAACGCGAACATCCTCAAAGATCTCCCCTTCTTTTCAACACCTTTTAATGTGATTTCAAAAAAGGTTAAAAACGAAGCTTATATTTATAAATGGATCGAAAATCCCGATGAGTTAAGACCCGGAACCTTTATGCCGACCTTCCGGTTGAAAGAGGATGAGGTCAGAGACATCGCCTCCTATGTCTATACCCTTGACGGAAAAGTCAATTTTAAGGCGTCCCAGGGAACACAAGGGGATAGCGCGGTAGGAAAGTCGACCTTTACTGAAAAAGGGTGTATCGCCTGCCATAGCGACGAAAGGGATAAACCCTGTCTCAAAGGCCGTGTGCCGAAAATTGCTGACGCAGGGCTGAAATTGGACGAAAAATGGGTCTATACCTGGATTGACACCCCCTCATCGGTCAATCCTCAGACCGCCATGCCCAACATTGAGCTGACTGCGGATGAGATCGTAAATCTCACGGCATACGTCATGAACTTGAAGGACCCGGCCGTGGGAGAAAAGATCGCGTTTGAATACAAACCCGGAAATCCCGAGAAGGGAAAGATTCTGCTGCAATCTGTCGGGTGTTATGGGTGCCATAAAATTGAAGGGATGGAAGGACAGGCCTTGGTGGGTGTCGATGTCTCAGAGGTGGCCAAGAAGAGAATGGAAGAGCTTCCTTTCGGCAACTCCACCGTCACCCATACCAAGTGGGACTGGATATTCAATAAGATCAAAAAACCAGAAATTTATCTTACCGTAGACATGCCCCTAAAAATGCCTAACTTCAAATTGGAAGATACGGATATCGACGCGCTCACGACCTTCTATCTCAATAACCGTCTCTATGATCTCAAGGACAATTTTCTTGTCAAAGATTCGAGAATGGGCACGGCCAGGGAAAAAGGGGATTATCTGATAGAACGACTCAATTGCAACGGGTGTCATGAGGTCTATAACGCCAAGCTGCCGCGCATCGCCAATTACCTTTCGCTCAAAACCATGGTGCCTCCGCGCATCGTGGGTGAAGGAGAGCGGGTTCAGCCCCAATGGCTCTTCCAGTATATCAACAGGCCCTTTTCCATGAGACCCTGGTTGAAACTAAGGATGCCCGTATTTAATATGACGCATGATGAAAAAGCCTTTTTAATCGAATATTTTGTAGCGGTCCTGCCCGAATCGGTCCGGACCCAATGCAAAATGCCCTATGAACCCAAGCTTGCCAGATCGGATTTCGACGATGAAAGCATTCAGATGGGAGAATATAGAATCGTATCCGACAAATGCATGCAGTGCCATCCGGTTTCCATGGATGCGGGATTGCCCGAAGGGAAGAAGGTCGAGGATTTATCCATTAACCTGATGATCGCCAAAGAGCGGCTGCGGCAAGGCTGGATCGTCAATTTCATGCGTAACCCGGATGACTATGCCGGAAAAGATACGAAAATGC
>JAGVHJ010000025.1 GCA_020056645.1 Desulfobacterales bacterium | reverse complement strand
TTTTCGATCTCATAGGCATGGCCATCTTAGCTTAGAATTCTGATAAAAATCGTTCTTCCCATGCGAAACTTTGACTGTGATGAATTAATCTCCCTGGTGACTTGGCTCCAAGAAAAAAATCACAGAGCGTATCTATCCCACAGGAAAAGAAAGTTGCAGAACCCATTTGCGCTAATAACAAATACAAAAATATCGTTTTGGGACTATCATGATGACGGTCATCGGCGTTGAGCTTTGCTTTTTACCATTGATCCTGACCCTGATTTTTGAGTGAAACGGCCAGCGGCCAGGCGCAAAAAACGCCATCCGGCATGGGCATGGGCATGGGCTCTTTTTTTCATCCATATCAGCGATGAAGCGGCGCGTTTTACCATCCTCTCTTGCTCATTTTTTTTAAACTTGACAGATAGTTACAAACTTGCGATAAATATTTTAATAAAATATTTTTGTAACTATTCAGCACCGATTCATCAAGATGTCAAAAAGCCCGTTTTGTTCGTTCCGCACTTTTTTTTCGGGAGTTTCTTGGCTTTTTGCTGAACTGGCGAAAACAAAGGCCCAAAAGCCTCGAACAGTTCGCCCATTTTAGCGCAAAAAGCCTTCGAAACGCTTATCCGGGACCCTTTACAGCCAAGGAGTAATCATGTCATGGAAATGATACGTTTTAGTGATGTGAAAATAAAGGTGAAGATTATCTGTATCGTTACAATCGCGATTCTGGTCTCCATCGGTGTCGTGGGCGGGTATGCGCTGAAAACGACCATATCCAAGGCCAATGCGGATATTAAAGCCTATGAAAAAGAACTCAATGACCAGACGCAGCAGAAACTCAAGGATCTTCTGGATTCGGCTTACACCGTCATTGAGAAGGCCTATACCCAGTCCGCGACCCTTGAAGCAATCCATGAACAGTATGGCAAGGATTTGAAATCCCTTGTGGATATTCCCTATGCAATGATGCAAGATGAGTACGATAAAATCATAAACGCTCCTGATTGGGAAACGAGAAAGAATGAGTTGACAGCAACCGCCCAGGCGAATGTTAAGAATGGTATTAAAAAAATACGGTACGATGGGGCAGGATACTTCTGGATCAACGACATTACGCCACGAATGGTGATACATCCCATTCTTCCAACGCTTGACGGAAAGGATATCTCCGATTTCGCAAAAGATGGCAGAATCGTCATGGCGGAAAATACTCAGACACCCATGTTCAAGGAGTTTGTAAGAGTTTGTCTTTCCTCTCCATCGGGGGATGGCTTTGTAAGCTATCTTTGGCCTGATCCAAAAGAGACGACCAGATGGGTGAGAAAGCTTTCCTATGTCAGGATCTTCAAGCCCTGGAACTGGATAGTGGGAACCGGCGTCTATGTGGATCAGGCGGAGTTGGATTCACGGAACAAGGCCTGGGATATGATCACAAGCATGAAGTACGGCAGCGGCGACTATTTTTTTATTGTCAATACCGACTACGCCATGCTTGCCCATCCCAATAAAGAACTTGTCGGGAAAGACATGAAGGATGTCAAGGATCCCATGGGGAAATATCTCTTCCGAGAGATCGTTGACGTCGCGCGAAGCAATGGAGAGGGAACCGTTGAATATTACTGGCCCAAGGAGGGATCGGACAAGCCCCAACCGAAAATAACCCGTGTCCGGTTTTTTGAGAAATGGAACTGCGTGATCGGGACGGGCGTCTATGTGGATGATCTGAAAGAGCTGATTGATAAAAAGAAAGAGAACCTTCAGCGCGAAGTTACAAGGCAGATTCGCTTTATGATCGTCGCCATCGTTGTTCTGATCATCGGCGCGTTGCTGTTTGTGATCTATATGAGCAGACGCTTTATTGAGAAACCCCTCTCCATGGGCATTGAGGTTGCGGATAAACTGGCCCAAGGCGATTTGAGCATGGAAATAGCGGTTACAGGCAAGGACGAGGTTGGCCAACTGATGTCATCGATGAAAAATATGATTGAAAATCTCAGGGCCACGGTAAGGACCGCTGAAAAAATCGCCGACGGGGATCTCTCGGCGGAGGTGACGATCCTGTCGGAAAAGGACACCCTTGGAAACGCCCTGACAACAATGGTGAAAAATATTAAAAATATCGTAAAGCACATCAAGATCTTGACCGACTCAGCTAAAGAGGGGAAGCTGGACGAGCGGGGAGATAGAGAATCGTTTTCAGGAGAGTGGGGCATGCTGATAGGCGGGATGAATGAGCTGATCGAGGCCTTTGTGCAACCCATCAATGTAACGGCGGACTATGTGGCCAGGATCTCAAGGGGCGATATCCCTGAAAAGATCAGCGAAAAATATAGTGGCGATTTCAACACCATTAAAAACAATCTGAACCTGTTGATCGATGCAATGAACGAGGTGACAACGGCGGCTGAAAAGATCGCGTTGGGTGATCTTGGCATCGATATCAAGGAGCGTTCGGATAAAGATACGCTGATGCGTGCGTTGAAATCCATGATTACCAGTTTGAACGAGGTGACGGCCGTTGCGGAGCAGATCGCCCAGGGCGATCTTGAAGTGGATGTGAAAAAACGGTCGGACAAGGACAGCCTGATTCACGCCTTGAACAGCATGATCACCAACCTCAAAGAGACGGTGCAGATGGCTGAACGTATCGCCCAGGGGAATCTGACGGAAAAAGTGACGCTGCTTTCGGAAAGAGACGCCCTTGGCCAATCCTTGAACAATATGATCGAGAATCTGAGCAAGATCGTGGCTGAGGTCACCACCAGCGCCGACAACGTGGCGTCCGGAAGCCAGGAACTGAACTCAACGGCCGCGAAGATGTCGCAGGGAGCCACGGAACAGGCGGCCTCAGCCGAACAGGCATCCGCGTCCATGGAACAGATGTCCGCCAATATCAGACAGAATGCGGACAACGCCCAGCAGACTGAAAAGATCGCCATCCAGGCGGCCAACGATGCAGAAAAAGGGGGCGATGCGGTTTTACAAACGGTGAACGCCATGAAGAAGATTGCGGAAAAGATTACGATCATTGAGGAGATCGCCCGCCAGACCAACATGCT
>JAGVHJ010000001.1 GCA_020056645.1 Desulfobacterales bacterium | reverse complement strand
TCTCAATTTCTTCAGGTCCTCCTCTGTCCAGTTGATGTTATCGTTTTTGGTGAGCTGGATAGGGGCAATATCGATCAACTTCCCCTCTGTGTCGAACGTATAGATGAAGAAGGTGTCGTGGCAGATATCGCAGATGGCCCGGCGGCTCGCAAGTTTCGAAAAGAGATGCCTGCGATGTGTTCCGAAATCAGTTTTTCCCACATAGATTGAGTCACCGTCCTTAAAAAACACCTTCCTTATCTCCAGGACTTTTCCTCCAGAAGCCTCCATCCCTTCCTTCGCCCTGGCTGTCAGCTCCTCTTCCGGCATGGGGGGTGTCAAGGCGTCGCCTTCATAGATGGCGCCTTTCTTCGGCTTTAACAGGGCCAGATCATACTGAAGAACAGCTTTTGTTTCAGCCATCACCTTCTCCAGCGATTCAATAAAACCCAGATGGCTGCTTACCACAATAGACTTTCCCTGAGCGTCTCTTCTCAACCACAGGGTAAATGGGGTTCGGGGGTTTCCGACCGCGGTGTGGGCATTAAATTCTTGGTCGGCAATGATGGGGTAAGGGATTTCATGCGCCTTTTTGAAATTCGCCACCTCCTTTGGATTATTTCCGGCAGCGATTCCGATCATCTTCACCGTTCCCTTTAATTTGGGATTCCTCTCAATAGATGAATATAAATCGTTGAAGATCTTGGCCTGCTTCTGGCAACTCACGCAATAAGTGCTTAAAAATTCCACAAGGATCAAGGACCCACGAATTTCTCTGAAGAAAAATCTTTTCTTTCCCGGAATTCCCAGGTAGCTCTGTTCTTCCCTGGATAGATTCTGATCAAGGGTCAGTTCTGGAAAGGGGATGGCGAAACCTAATGGTTTCGTTTGGGCCAGGGCGAATTGGCAGAAAAATAAGGATGAGAGTACAATGCACAATAAATAAAGGTATGTTTCTTTTGCCATGAATTGGGTCCCTCAAGATTAAGAGAGATTGTTTTATTGGAAAGGATAGCGCAAGAAGCGGATTAAAGCAAAAGGAATTACAAGAATCGGCCTACTAACAGAGGGTAAGTTTTATCAGCGCAACGTGTAGGCAGCCCCTTTTACAGGGAGACTACCTGCCTCTTCCTTGACCCCTTAGATGATCTGTTCTTCATTCTTGTGTTCCTTTACTGAGATGCCCAGCTTTTTTAGAAGGGCGTGGAAGTTCGGACGGAGCATTCCTGTTTCTTCTGCAGCCTGCGAAACATTCCAATCGTTTCTTTTGAGGGCGTTGATGGCGAAGACCTTTTCAATCGCTTCTACAGCGCTTACCCGGAGCTGCTTTTTTGTTTCTTTCAATTCTTCCAGGCTGAAAGGTATAGAATTTAAGTCCTGATATCTTTCTTCTTCCACCGGTCTCAACTCCAGATCGTTTCTCTGTATCATATCGTCTTCGCAGAGCACTACCGCTCTTTCAATAATATTTTCCAGTTCACGAACATTGCCTGAAAATGCATACGCTTCCAGAACTGCTACGGCATCGGGTGCAAGGCCCCGCACTTCTTTCCCGATCTCTTCGGAATACTTCCTCAGGAAGTGGAGAATTAATAAAGGCAGGTCTCCCTTCCTCTCCCGCAGAGGGGGCAGATGGACCGGTATGACGTTAATGCGGAAGAAGAGATCTTCCCGAAAGGCGCCTTTAGTCACCATGGCCCGCAGGTTTACATTCGTGGCCACGATAAGACGGATATCTATCGGGACAGGCCTGGTCTCGCCGATGGGGGTCAATACCCGTTCCTGCAAAACCCTGAGCAGTTTTGCCTGGGCAGGAAGGCTGATATTGGAAATTTCATCCAGAAAAAGGGTCCCTCCGTCGGCCACCTTAATGAGACCCGTTTTACTGTGGATGGCGCCGGTGAAGGATCCTTTTACATGGCCGAACAGTTCGCTTTCCAGCAGGGTTTCCGGGAGAGAGGTGCAATCCACGGCCACGAAGGGATGTCCATGTCTGAGACTGCTCTTGTGAATGGCGCGCGCCGCCAGCTCCTTGCCCGTCCCGCTTTCACCGGTAATCAACACCGTACTGTCCGTAGGGGCCACCTGCAATATCCGGTGGTAGATCTTCCGCATCTTAATGCTTTCGCCGACAAAGTCATTAAAACCATTGTCCGAACTGAGTTCTTGCTTGTCCGAGAAGCTGTCAATCATCAATGTTTTATAGTCAATGGCTTTTTTTACCTTGTCGATGATCAGGTCGGGAGAAAAAGGTTTTGCGATATAATCAAAAGCGCCGTTTTTCATGGCCTCCACGGCGGAAGAGACGGTTGAATAAGCTGTAATCAAAATGACCGGAACTTCCGGCTGCAATATTTTGATGGTTTTCAGAACTTCGATACCGTCCATACCGGGCATCTTCAGGTCGGTAATAACGACATCAAAATCCTGCTCCTGAATTTTTTCTATGGCAGTTCGTCCGCTGGCCGAGGTTTCTACGTGATAGCCCTCGGCTGAGAGAATGCGGCGCATCCCCTCTCTGATTACGGCTTCATCATCAACGATAATGAGCTTGTGCCTGTTCTGACGTTTTTCTATCCCGCCTGTTTCCATAATTTGATCCTATGAAAAATTTTACTTTTTCCGCTTGAAGCCATGTTAAGCCCATCTCATGAAAAACCTCCCCGGTTTTAAGCTGCGAGGAGGCCTGGGTTGTCGTATCCCAAAGCGGCCGGTCTATTGTTGCTTCTTCTCCACCGGCCCCCTTTTCGCCTCCGTCTCGGCGATGCGTCTCTTCGTTTCACCGATGAAGCGGCTCACCTTGTCATCGAGACCGACGTTCGCATACTCGCGCGCGATCTTTTCAAACCGCCTCAGGGCCGCCCGGTATTGCTTGATTTTGAAATAGAATTCCCCCACATAGAATTCCTGCTCACCCATAGCCTTTTTGCAATCTTGAACCATTTTCTCGGCCATGACGGAGAATTTGCTGCCTGGGAAACGGGCGATCAGCCGTTCGAACTCCTTGAGCGCCTTGAACGCCTCCGATTGATCTCGGTCGATCGTCGTGATCTGGTTGTAGTAGCACATCCCGATCTGATACATTACGTAGGGGAGATTCTCGTTCGTCGGATGAAGATTCAAGAATTCACCGTAGGCAAGCCCGGCCTCGGGATACTCCTTACCGCTGAAAAAAGAATCGGCGATCCCAATCTCCGCCATGATGGCAAACGGACTCAGCGGATACTCCTCCTTGAGCCGCTGGAAAAGCTCCACGGACCTCTTGTAGCTCCCGGCCTTAAACTCTTCCAGACCTTGCTGGTAGAGGCCGTCCGGGGTCGATCGGGCCATCTCCGCCTTCTTCCCCCAGGGCAGCCACATCTTGCAGCCGGCAAGCAGGAAAACGACCGCCAGCAGAAGCAGTAGAATTCTTTTGTTGCGCACCATTTTCACCTTCCGTCGTTTACAGGGCCTTGCGGATGAACGCCTCCAGGCGTTCCTTCGGGACCAGGCCGATCAGGGTGTCGAGGATCTTCCCTTCCTTGAAAAGGATCAGGGTCGGGATGCTCATCACACCGTAGGTCTGGGCTGTTTTTGGATTGTTGTCGATGTTGACCTTCGCCACCTTGAGCTGATCGCGGTACTGTTCGGCCAACGCCTCCACCGTGGGGCCGATGGCCTTGCAGGGGCCGCACCAGGGAGCCCAGAAGTCGACCAGGGCGGGCTTGTCCGCCTTGAGGATCTCCTCGTCAAAGTTGCCGTCGCCGACGTGGACCAACGCCTCTTCCCCCATATGCCTTCCTCCTTCCGGTGCTTA
>JAGVHJ010000303.1 GCA_020056645.1 Desulfobacterales bacterium | reverse complement strand
GTTTTAAATCATTCGAATTTACCCTCCGGGGGCCAGATTTTAACAATCTGGACAAATGGGGTTTGGTTCATCGTTACGAGGCAGAGCCTCGTAACGAGAAGCCACCCCACTATCTTTTATCTTGCAATTATCTTCTCGGGTGGAATCGGCATTTCGCCCATTTTAAAAGCCATTGACAAACCCATTGGAAATGGATTATGGCCATCGTTGACAAACAGGTGCGGCCCTATCTGACAGGGAAGAGGGCTGTTAAAAGGAAAGAGGGTGCAAAGCCATCGCAAGCCAGTCATTGCTGTGAGCGGGGACGATTTTCCGCAGGTGACGCCACTTTTCGAGCATTCAATGGTAAAAAAAGGCCACTGGATCGCCGGAGGGGAAGGCGCGGAAAGGAGAGGGATCCGCAAGCCAGAAAGCCTGCCTGTAAGCGGTTTTATTTAACACCGCGTTGTTGTCGAAGGAATACCCACTGGAGGTGCTCCATATTTTTTTTACGAGGGCTTTGGTTCTGCTCTCGGGAAAAGGTATGGATGGTCTTTTCCAGGGGAATTCCGGTCTCCTCCGGTTAGCCTGATTCAAAACCATCCATGATGAAAAAATTCCAAAAGGGCGCCGCCCAGACGCGGGGCCGCGCCTGGGGCCATCCGGTTTTTCCATTGGCAGGAAGACCGCAACGGAGGAACACATGCTGACAGAAAAGGATAGAACCTTTGGCCGGTATATCACCCGGCTGATTCAAAAGGAGAATCTCACCCGTGAGGAGACCCGCGACGCGGTTTCCACCATCATCGATCAAGAGACAACCGAGATGCAGGAGGGGGCCTTTCTTGCGGCCCTTGCCTCAAAAGGCGAGAGCGTGGATGAAATTGCGGGCTGCTTCGAAGCCATCTATCACCGGGACACCGTGCATGTGGATGGGCAAGCGCTTGCGCCTTTGGTTGAAAATTGCGGCACCGGCATGGACGCATTCAAAACATTTAACATCAGCACCGCGGCATCGATCATAGCGGCGGCAGGCGGCATACGGATGGCGAGGCACGGCGCAAGGGCCATCACCTCTTCCTGCGGAACAGTGGATCTGGCGGAAGCCCTTGGTGTCGATGTGATGTGCAGCGCCGCCCTGGTTTTCGAAAGCATCAAGCAATCGAATATCGGGCTCTTTAACGGCATGAGCCATGAGGTTCACCCCCATGCGCTGGGGCGAATCCTCTCACGGATAGCCTTTGGCTCCACCCTGAACATCGCGGCCTCCCTGGCCAATCCGGCCCTTCCGCCCTTTGGCGTCCGGGGGGTCTCCTCCAAAGAAATGATCGGCCCGGCCCTTCACGTAATGAAGGCCATCGGCTACCGGCGGGCGCTGGTCCTTTACGGCGCGGTGGATGGTTTGGAAAAAGGCATGGATGAGGCGTCGGTCTCGGGAACCACCTACATTGCCGAGTTAAAGGAGAACGGAGCGATCGAGAGCTTCTCCATCAGGCCTGCCGACGTGGGGCTTCAATTGGAAAATCCCGACGATCTAAGGCCTTCTCCGTCTATTCCGGAGGAGGCGCGCCGGTTCACGGCCCTTATCCAGGGAGGCTCAAACGGCGCACGGAGGGCCGCCGTGCTCTTGAACGCGGGGCTGATCTACTATGTGGCTGGCCGCTCCCATGATATCGGTTCGGGAGTACAGATGGCCGCCCGGAGAATCGACGATGGGCGGGCCTATCAAACCCTTGAAGCATGGGTGGCGGCCCAGAACCGGACTCCTGAAAAGGGGCTTGCAACATTGAGGAGGCTTGCCCGATGAACGCTCACTCAACTGAACTTCTGGTCATCAAGACCGGAAACGGTTATGTGCGGGAAAAAGATGGAGTCTATGAGACATGCGCCATGGAGCGGGCCTCTGTTTTTCCCCTGGGCCATCTTCCGGATGTGAAAAAGCATGTGGAGATTCTCCGGGATCAGTATGGAATGGCCTCTGGCCTTTTCAAGCTGACGATTATCGAAGAACCCTTTAAGGAGAGAGAGGAGGCGTGACGGATGCGATGGATATTGACCGATTGCGAACGCCTCGTGACATCACCCGATCTTCAGGATGAACCCGAACCTGGAAAGAAAAGATTCCGGGTGTCGTGCGCGGCCGTTTGCCGGACAGACGCCAAACTATGGAAAGAGGGGCACAGGGATCTGGTTCTTCCCAGGGTTCCGGGCCATGAAATGGTGGTGCTGGACGAGAAGAAAGGCCGGTTCGCGGTGTGGCCGGGCAACCGCTGCGGCGGGTGCAAATTTTGTCAAAATCACCAGGATACCTTGTGCGATAAAATGGAGATCTCCGGGTTCCATCAAGATGGCGGCTTTTCCGATTTTGTGGATCTGAACCCGGAGAATCTGATTCCGGTGCCTGAAGGCCTCTCGTCACCCCTGGCATGTTTCGCCGAGCCTCTGGGGTGCGCCATCCACGCCTTGGCCAAAATGAACCTGAAAGCCCAGGCCTCTCTCCTGGTGATGGGAGGCGGCCCCTTGGGAATGATGATCGCCTGGGCGGCCCTTTTCACGGGCCTCCGGCCCATCGTTATAGAAAAAAACGAACAGAAAATAAGAAGGATCGCCCCGTTCCTGGAACATACCGGCATCTCCTGCGGACAACGCTCCCCTGCAATCGATTTCGACGCAGTTATCACCGCGTGTTCCGATCCATCGGCTTTCCATGAAGGACTCACCCGTATCGAAAAAGGGGGCTGTTTCTCCTTTTTCAGCGGCCTTGGCAAAACCCCTTCCCTCTCGACCGATTTCATTAATCTCATTCATTACAAGGAGCTCACCCTGACCGGTTCTTACGGATGCGCCAAGAGAGATATGGAGCGCGCCATAGAACTGATCGCCCGCGATCCCCAGGCGGTTTCATACCTGGTGGAAAGCAGCTCCGGGCCGGATCGGCTCCCCGAGATTCTCGAGACCGTGATCAAGGGAGACTCCCTTAAACATATTATCGATTTCAATCTTCATAAGGAGAAAAAAACCATGACAGAGCAGACCCTGCCCTTTATCGCCCCCCCGGAAAATGGAAATGATCTTAAAACCATCAAGGCCCGTTCAGAAATCGCACGAGTCACAGTTGGCCGCTTGGAAGCCGTCGGCCAAAGCCTCTTCCCCAACGCCAGAAAGAAGATGGATTTCAAGACCAAGCCCCTGGGAGCCTTGGGAAAACTCGAAGATGCGGCGATTCAGATGAGCCTGATCCAGGAGGATCTCAATCCCCGGATCGACCGGAAAAATATCTTCGTGTTTGCGGGCGATCATGGTGTCGCCGCGGAAGGTGTCTCGGCCTTCCCATCGGAAGTGACCGCGCAGATGGTGCTCAACTTCTTAAACGGCGGCGCCGCCATCAATGTGCTTTGCCGTCACCACGGCATCGATATCCATGTGGTGGACATGGGGGTGCAAAAAGAGCTTCCGCCCCATAAAGACCTGATTTCCAAAAAAATAGGAAAAGGAACAAAAAATTTCGCCCATGGTCCGGCCATGAGCCTGGAGGAGGCGATCCAGGGGATAGAAAACGGCATGTCGGTTTTTTTGGCTGAATGGGAAAAATCACCCATCCATATCGTGGGGCTGGGGGAGATGGGCATCGCCAACACCACCTCGGCCACGGCCATCATCTGCGCCCTTACCGGCATCGCTCCCAGAGAGGCCACGGGCAGAGGCACGGGGATCGATGACAAGAGTTGGGGTCACAAGGTAAAGGTTATCGAAAAGGCCCTTGATTTTCATCAGGCATGCGGAAAAAGCGGCCTCGATATTCTCACCCGGCTGGGCGGATTTGAAATCGCGGGAATCGTCGGAGCCATTCTTGCCGCCGCATCGAAAAAAACCGCCGTCGTTCTAGATGGAGTGATCTCCACCGCCGCCGGCCTCATCGCCTGGATCATCGCGCCTGAAATCAGGGGCTATCTCTTCTCCGGCCACCGGTCCGTGGAAATAGCCCAAAAATCGGCCCTTGAGAGAATGGGGCTCTCCCCCCTGGTCGATCTGGACATGCGGCTGGGAGAAGGCACCGGAGCGGCCCTTGCCATCGACATCATTGATGCGGCTTGCCGTATCATGCGGGAGATGGCCTCTTTTGAGGAGGCGGGGGTCTCCAACAACAAATAGTCTTCATCAACGAGGAGGTGTGATAAACCTCTTTCGTGGAGAACCCGTCTGAAACGCTACGATGACTCGATCTTCAGGTTTTTGTTAATGGGTTTAACGCCTGCGTTTAAAAAAATTCCTGAAAACTTGAAGATCGAGTATGAATCATCGTAACGATTCAGACCTATTCATCAATATGGCGAACAGCCCGTTTTGTTCGTTCCGTACTTTTTTTCGGAAGCTACTTGGCTTTTTGCTGAACTGGCAAAAACTCGGCCTGAAGACCTCATTTTCATAGCAGGGTCACCATGGCTCAGGAAGCCTTTGAGAGTATTTCAGTAGCCCATTGATTCAGGCTCTTCCCGCTTGCTTCCGCCATCATCTTCACTCTTGCATGAATTTCAGGAGAAATTCTCAACATCAATTTACCGGAGAATGGTTTGTTAGGTTCCAGCCCTGCCTTTTTGCATGTGGCAAGATAATCGTCAACAGCCTCTTCAAACGCCTGCCTGAGTTCCTTCACCGAATCTGCATGGAAGCCAATAATATCTTTTACGCCTGCGATTCGTCCGACGAAGCATTGATCTTCGTCGCTATATTCGATTCTTGCCGCATATCCTTTATAAGTCATTGGTTTCATGATATCTACCTGCCTTTTCTAAAAATTCACGGGCGTCACGAACCTGGTAAGCCTTTGCCTCTTTTTGCGGATGAGGCCTGTGAAACGTGGCGATTATCCCTTTTAAGACAAACCGTGCTCTTGAACCGCTTCCCTCAATCACTTCAGCACCAAGAGCGATAAAAAGAGCTTCTATCTTCCGCCATTCCATTTGTTGAGGAACTGGTGTTGTAAAGATCGACTTCAGCGTTTTTTGGTGCGATTTATTCATAATAGGATAGTAATTCTAATGAGATTGATATGCAATCATTTTTTGATATCAAAAAAATAGTTTGCCTGATCCCTATTTTTCTTCTTGTTCGTTGTGCGGGAAACCGGGCCGGGGGCAAGTTGTGAACGGACCAATTCCGGTGTGTCTATAAGATTTCACACAACCGCTTCAGTGAATAAACCCCATCAAGCCCTTGAACAGGCTTGGGTTTGCGATTGCCCGGATTCTGAAAAAAATCCTGAAAGTGGCTGAATGTGGCCGATACAAACGCCTTGCTACCGATCACACCGGAATCGGTAAAATAACGGGTGCGGGAAAGAAATCGTTCCACTCGTGTCGGTTTGAAGTCTTTTTCTCGTGCTTTTTTGAGCACCTGCTTCTGGATGGTTTGTGCAGTGGGTTTCCCCGGATGAGAAATCGCGCCTGCCTCGTACACATATTCCCGATAGCGCCGCATCCGTTCAGATTCATTTTTTTCACCGAATTCCAGAATACCAAAATCCATTGAAAGAAATCCATCCGCATTTCCGGTCTGGGTATGATATCCCATCGAATTCCACCGGTAATCTTCCGGTTTCTTTACCAGCCCCGCCCTCACGGGATTTAGCTCCACATAGGCCAGACAATTGATCAGAGTCTCCCCGTTTTCCACAATCACACTTTTAAACCGTTCCCCCCAGAGGGTGCCTTTTCGCTTGTGGCATCGGTTGTAATAGACGGAAAATGCCTGTTTCACCTCTTTCACGAAATTGGCCAGACTGCTCAATTTCTCATTATAATAAGGAATACGGCCTTCGGCTAAATTAAACTCCTCCCCGTAATGATGCTGAAGCCGTTTGATCACTTCCTCTTCTGTAAACCGGTCCCCCGGAAGCATGCGAACCACAAGATGAAAATGGTTCCCCATCAGGGAAAAGCCCAATATCTCAATAAAAAAGAGCTGACTGTACCGTTTGATGATGGAAAGAAGCATATCCTTTTCAACCGCCTTGAAGGGCAGGCCAGGTAAGGCTGTTCGCGAAATCACATGGTATACGCCGGGCACTCCTCCCTGAATGACCATTCGTCTGGTGCGGGGCATAAATGTTCCTCCTTAGGTTCCCTTCATCAGAGCTTTAACGTTAACGAAATAGTGTTTGTTTATTATACCTACCGTTCAACACCGAACCCCATACCATAAGAAAAAAATGCTCACAACAAATTTTTCATTAAGAGCCTGTCCCAGTCCCTTATTCCACTTATTCCTTATTCGTGTCCTTCAAGTTTACGTGACAGGATACTAAAATGTTATTTTTATATGACGGTTATCCCTGACGCGAAAATCAG
>JAGVHJ010000109.1 GCA_020056645.1 Desulfobacterales bacterium | reverse complement strand
GCTGTCGGGCGACGGCGGCGACCTCCTCTTTAAAAACATCTGGCTCAATCTCCTCTCGGGCGACCAAGCCCGATCGGATCTGAGAAAAGAGGGCTTCGAAGAACCCTCGGATATATTAAGACTCATCGACTATCTAAGAAACGATGTCAATACCCGTTCCTTAAACCGGGGCGGCCGGGACCGACTGAACAAGCTCATGCCGGTTCTTCTGAGAAAATTGAAAGGGGCGCAAGAACCGTGTCTGGTATTGACACGGATTATCGATCTGATCAAAACCATCGAACGCCGCACCTGCTATATCGCCCTGCTACTCGAACATCCCAAAGTTCTCGATCTTCTGATCAAACTCGCCAATGAAAGCCCATGGATCATCACCTACCTTTCCAACCATCCGGTTCTTTTAGACGAGCTTCTGGACACGAGAACCCTCCATGCGCCGCCGGAAAGAAAAAAAATGGAGAGGGAGATTGAGGAACGGATGAACAAGTTCCCCGAAGAGGAGCTGGAGTCCCGCATCGAGGAGCTCTGCCTCTTCAAGCAGGTCAATGTACTCCGGGTGGCGGCCTCGGACATCAGCGGCGCGTTCCCCCTGATGAAGGTGAGCGACTACCTAACCGATATCGCGGAGTCTATCCTCACCAAAGTCATGAACCTCTATTTCCATGACCTTTCCCGGAAATATGGGCCTCCGCACTTTCTTTCGGATCGGCGCCCCGATGATATCGGTTTCGCCATCATCGCCTTCGGAAAACTGGGGGGAGTCGAGCTGGGTTACGGATCGGACCTGGATCTTGTTTTTTTACACGCCTCGGAGCCGGGGAACACCACCGGCGGGAATAGCATCGACAACACCCAGTTCTATTATCGCCTGGGACAGAAGGTCATCCATGCCCTGACCGCCCGGACATCGACGGGCATGCTCTACGAAGTGGATATGCGGCTTCGGCCCAGCGGAAGCGCCGGATTGATCGTAAGCCATATCGACGCCTTCGCCGAGTATCACAAAAGTTCCTCCTGGACCTTCGAGCACCAGGCCATCGTTCGGGCCCGGCCCATCTGCGGCGATAAAAGGCTATTTGAGCGATTCCAGCGCATCCGGAAAGAGATCATCTGCCGGAAACGGGACAAAGAGAGTCTCAGAAAAGAGATCAAAGAGATGCGGGAGCGGATGCGCCAATCCCAAAGATCGCCCCAGGAGGCCTGCTTTGATCTGAAACAGGGAGAGGGCGGTATTGTGGATATCGAATTTCTGGTTCAATATCTGGTTCTTCTGAACGCAAACATGTTTGAAGAGATTTCCGTATGGACCGACAATGTCCGGCTTCTCCAGGTCATGGCCGAAAAGGGGGTCATCGAAAAAGAGACGGAAAAGATGTTGAAGACCGCCTATCTCACCTGTCGCTCCCGGGTTCACAAATTAAATTTGCAGGAAAAAGAACCCTTGGTTCCCTCAGGAGAGTTTCAGGAACTGAGGGAGAAGGTGATAAGTCTTTGGGAAGCGTATATTGAATCGTAGGTCGTTTTCTGTCATGTAGTGGAAGCGAATGGACCAGTGAGGAACGCCATGAAAGCGAGACATCCCGCACCGATCGTCAAAGAAGAGCGAAACCATCTTCTATCCCAACTAATCAAAGGAAAGGCGCCCGCTTTCCTGGCGAAGCACGCGGCCATTTTCGACACCTATTTTCATACCTGTTTTGAAATGAGCGAGGCCGGCCCTCAGATCAGCCTGAATCACAATCCCTATGCCCTGGTGGCGCTGGGTGGTTATGGCCGGTGTGAGCTGTGCGTTCATTCGGATATCGATCTTTTGATTCTCTTTAAAGACCAAGCGCCGGACGCGGCGGAAGAGCTTGTCAGAGAAATCATATACCCACTCTGGGACATAGGCGTGCATGTGAGTTACGCCACCGTCTCCCTTGAAGAGAGCCTTGCGCTCTGTAAAAACAATATCGACTCGCTTACCGCCGTTCTGGACGCCCGCTTCCTCACCGGCCTCTCGCCCCTCTATTCAACACTCGCGGCAAGGGTGATGCAGGAACTGATCCTTCCGGATGTCAACAAAATTTGTGAAACTCTTATCCAGAAAAGCATTGAAAGGCACAAAAAATTCGGCGACTCCACCTATCTCCTGGAACCGGACCTGAAAGACGGCCAAGGCGGATTACGGGACTACCATACGATGCTCTGGCTCGCCCGGATTAAAGCGGGGCTGAGAACCCCCCAGGACCTGGAGAATTCCGGTTATCTCTCCTCCAGCGAGTATGGGGCGCTCAAGGACTCCCTTTCGTTTATCTGGAGCGTCAGAAACCGGCTTCACCATCTCATGGGGAGAAAATATGATCAACTGCGATTTGAATTTCAAACCCAATTTGCGGATATGTTCAAATTCAAGCCCCGGTATGGACAGAGCCCGGTCGAACGGTTTTTGGGAGAACTTCATGGAAAAATGGAGTATGTCAAGCAGCACCATCTGATGTTTATCGAGCAGTTCGGTGGAAGAAAAAGGCTTTTTAGACCCAAGGGATCCCCAAGCGATAAGATGGTCCGGGGTATCGTGGTCAGCAACAATACGCTGATGTTCAAGTCGAGCGCGCACGTAGTGAAAAATCCGCTTCTTCTCATCAAAATCTTCCGGGAAAGCGTGCGCCTGAGAGTGCCCCTCGCCGCGGAGGCGAAAAGAATCATCATCGAATTGGAACACCTGGCTGAAAAATTTTCTTCGGACAAAGAGGCGATACGGGATTTTGAATTCATCCTCGTTTCCAGGCCCATCACCTATCATGTATTGAATGAAATGCTCAATACCGGCATCCTCATCCGGATCATTCCGGAATTCAACCGTCTGAAAAATAGAATTCAATACAATCAATACCATATCTATCCAGTCGACAGGCACACCCTGCACACGGTCCGGACCATTAAAAAGTTCGCAACCGACAAAGAAGAGGGAAACGATCCTCTGCTATCGGATCTATACAGCCATATGAAAAACCGGAAAACCCTTCTCTGGGGAGCTCTTCTTCACGATATCGGGAAAGGGGTGGAATCGGAGAGCCATTCCGAAACCGGGGCCCTCATGGCGAAAAAGATCATGATCCGGGCCGGGTATGACCTGAAATGCGCGGAAAACGTCGAGTTTCTCGTCAGAGAACACCTCTTCCTGGTGAACATCGCAAAAAGAAGGGATCTGAACGACGAAGAGACCGCCATCTTCTGCGCCCGGAAAATAAAGGACCCGGCCCGATTGAAAATGCTCTACCTCCTCACGGTGGCGGACTCCATCTCGACAGGAGCCAAGGCCTGGAATGAATGGGTGGCCATGCTTCTCCGGGATCTTTTTCTCAAAGTATTGAAAATTCTGGAAAAGAAGGAGCTCGCTGGTCCCAGGGCCGACCGGGTGATGATCGAAAAAAAGGAAAGACTTCTTTCCCTGGAGGATAGTGAAGTCGGCGAGGAGGAGCGGCGCTCCTATATGGAGATCATGTCCCAGCGCTATTTTTTTTACATGCCTCTCTCCGATATTCTCTCCCATATCCGCATGCACAAGACGATGAAGGGCGGCGACTTCTTGTGGTCCATCAAGAAGCCGGCCCATCTGGATACGAGGACCATTACGATTTTGGGCAAAGACAGACCCGGTTTTTTTGCGACCCTTGCGGGCATCTTCACCATGAACAAAATCGACATCCTCGACGTTCAGACCTATGTGTGGGGGGATGGAACGGCTCTCGATATTTTTACGGTGACCCCCCCCATCGACCGGCTCCGGGAAACGGAAAAGTGGGAAAGAGTCGAGCAGCAGATGAAAGACGCCTTGAGCTCCAAGGCCAATCTCCTCTCCTATTTCGAGAAAAAAATGGTTCCTTGCCGGCTTCCCAAAAGCATCCCCATGCCGGAAGAAAACCGGGTGGTGGTGGACAATGAGAGTTCCAGTTTTTTTACCATTATCGAAGTCTTCGCCTATGATGCGCCGGGGCTTCTGTTTCGTATCACCAAAGCACTGTTTGAACAGGGCCTTGATATCCGGGTGGCGAAAATAGCGACCCATGTGGATCAGATCGTGGATGTGTTCTATGTGTGCGACCTTGAAGGCGAAAAAATCATCGCGCAATCGGCCCTTGACGAGATCCAGCAATCCGTATTACACGTGCTGCCAATGCCGTTTTAAGGATCTATTTAAAAAATAGCCGGTACGGCATAAACGACAATCAAACAGGAAAAGGAATCAAGAGATGGAAAACATGGGAAACAGCATTGAAGAGTTGCTAAAGACGATCAATCAAACCTTAAGGGAATTATCAACATGCAAGGATATAGACCAGAAAAAAAACCTGGCCGAAACCGTAAAACTCCTCTGCGACTCCCTGGGTGTCTTTTTCGATGCCATGGGTATCGGAGGGGGGCTTGGCGTGCTTGACGATTTTGACGATGATTACGATGACGACGACGATGATTATAGCGACGATGATGAAGTGGTGGACTTCAGATCGCTAAAAAAAAAGAACCGAAAGAAAAAAAAGAATAAAGATATTCCCTTTTGACAAGGGGACCATCACGAGCTGTGGGGTGTCTGTTCAATTTCTTGAATCCGGCTTCAGAATCTCCGCGACCGCGCAGCTCAGCTCATACCGGTTATAGGGCTTTCGAATAAAACCGTCCAGTCCGAGGGCTGTCATCTCGAAAAGTGTCCTATCCCGTGAAAATCCCGAGGAGACCGCGATTTTCATATCGGGTTTGAACCGCTTCATCTGATTGAAGGTTTCCCTGCCTCCCATGACCGGCATGATCATGTCGAGCAACACCAGATCAATGGCGTCGCCCTGATTTTTTATCATAGCGATTCCCTCACGGCCATCGGATGCGGTCATCACCTGATACCCCAGGGATTCGAGAATCCCTTTTGCGGTTTCACGGATAATCTCTTCGTCATCAACCACCAGAATCCGGCCCGTTCCTCGGACCGCGTGCGGAGTTTCGGTTATTCCGGCCGGGTCCTGTTTTTCCGTCAGCGGAAAGTAAAGATTAAAAATGGTTCCACTCCCCTCCTCACTATATAGAGACACCGCGCCGTTGTGGTCCCGCACCGCTCCATAGACCGCAGAGAGCCCAAGCCCGGTGCCTTTTCCTTGTTCCTTGGTCGTAAAAAAAGGCTCGAAGATGTGCGTTTGCACCTCTGGAGACATCCCACACCCCGTATCCTCCACCGCAATTTCCAGATATCCGCCTTCCTTGAGCTTGAATTGTCTACAAATAGCCTCTGTTTGATCCAGCTCCCGGTTGGAGAGGGTATAGGT
>JAGVHJ010000108.1 GCA_020056645.1 Desulfobacterales bacterium | reverse complement strand
GTTGAGATCGCGGGGCTTTTTTCCTGCTCTTTAACCATTTTTGCCACCGCTTTTCCAACGAGTTTCGGTTTGACGGTTTTCACTTTCTTCTCCTCCGGTTGATCCCGTTCGCTCAACCATTTGGAGATTCTCGGAGCGAACTCCTTCTGGAACCTTGAACTCACATAGATGCCGATGTGACCTGTGGCCAGGCACACATCTTCCTTGTCCGCGCTTCCCACCTGGCTGGTCAGCTGCATGCTGGCCGCAGGGGGAACCAGGTGATCGTATTTGCTGAAAATATTCAATAACGGCATGGTGATCTTTTTCAGATCGATTCTCCTGCCGCCGATTTCCATCTGATTCTGAATCAGAAGATTCTTCTGATAGCAATCCTTGACAAACTGGCGAAAGGTTTCGCCGGGCACATCGGGACTGTCGAAGATCCACTTTTCCATGCGGACGAAATTTTCCACATAGGATTTATTGTTCATATTCTCCATGAAATTTTTATACTTATCAATCATCAACCGGGCGGGATTGAGAAGAAGAAAGCCAAGATTCATAATATCCGCGGGAATATTCCCAAAAGAGTCCACCATCTTGTCGGCGTCGATTCCCTGGGCCCAGGCATGGAGAAGCCCATCCCGTGTGTCGAAGCTGGTAGGTGTGACCGTTGTGATGAGATTTTTCACCTTCTCCGGGTAAAGGGCCGCATACATGGTGGAAAAGGTGCCGCCCATGCAGATGCCCATCAAATTAATTTGCTGGATATTGTGCCGCTTTCTGATGAAATCCACCACATTGTTCATGTATCCATTCACATGATCGTCAATGGTCAGAAAGCGGTCTTTCCGGCTGGGATAACCCCAGTCGATCATATACACCTCGACGCCATCGGCAAGAAGGGACTTAACGACGCTCCTGTCCGGCTGAAGGTCCAGCATGGTTTCCCGGTTGATCAGGGCATAGGTGATGAGCAGAGGGGCCTTCACTCTATTAGACACAGAGTTATCCGGTTTATAATGCTTGAGTTTTATCCGATCCTCCTCATAGACCACATCGTATGGGGTGGAACTAATAGATGTCTCCAAGGGGCCTAACATCACTTTAGATGAGTTCTCTAAATAATTCTGATACATCTCGACACCATCCGCCACCTTTGAAAACAAATTTTCCGTCATAACGTTTGACCCAAACATTGCTTCCTCCTGTTCTCTTAAACGTATAT
The DNA here is from genome assembly GCA_020056645.1 of Desulfobacterales bacterium. Lineage (GTDB taxonomy): Bacteria > Desulfobacterota > Desulfobacteria > Desulfobacterales > JAHIVH01 > JAHIVH01. The sequence continues at coordinate 4,071 of JAGVHJ010000108.1, read as the reverse complement.
ATTTGAATTAATGATCGGATTTCTCTGATTTTGATATTTCGTCGATGGTTTTTTCTAAATGAACAATTCTCTTCTTGAGATTATAAATATCTTTATAAAGTTCATCCAGGTCCTTTTCCACCGGGATGCCGGACATCTTCAAAAAGTCCTGGGTGATGGCCTGCCGGGCGGAAAGGAAATCGTTCAAGGCCTCCATGGCCTTCCCAAGAACGGTCACATACTCGGTGGACTGGAAGAGCTCCATATATTTTTCTTCCAGCATTTTCACCCACATCTGATAATATTCGTTGAAATTCTCCGGCAGCGCCTTCTTTTCATGCATGCTCGTGAGCGTTTTCTGGAGCATTTTAAAGGATTGTCCGATGGGAAGATACAGCAAAAAGATGAATTCAAGAAGGTTCGCCTGGAAAAGGTTGAATTTATCGATCAACTGAATGACCCGTTCCTGGTAAAAGCGTGTCAGGCCCAATTGGGGAATTGAAAAAAAACGGCCGACCTCTTTCTTATAAATAGTCTTGAAGATCTCAAACAGCTCGGAACCGGAGTGGCTCGAATCCAGACCGGATACCACGTCATTGATGCTCTCCGCACTGGTCATCCAGTTTTTTTGACTGTTCACGCAGGCGGTCAAACCGGATTTAACGATTTTATTAAGACTTTCGGTCATATCCTGCATGCCCTTGATGGCGAAACTGAAATCCTTCTGGCCGTTGCCGTTGCCGTTCGATTTCTGCCAGCTGTTCATAAGGGTTTCCCAGGTTTCAACCCCCGGAAAAACCATTGGCTTTCCATCAGCGGACATTTTGGAAAAAAGATCGGATTTTTCAAAAAAAGTGCGGGTCATATCGCCCCACAGTTCAGAGGTTTTTCCCAACAAATCGCCAAAGACGCCCGTTGCGTCCCCTTCAGATTTCAAAAAATCTTTCATCACATCTCTTCTCCTTATTTATCAGATTTTCATTCCACGAATGATTATTTTCAATCAATGAAACGGATAATGTCAATGAAGCCCGCGAAGGTCTGTTCTATCTCACCCTTTCTGGAAAAAGGGGTCTCTGTTTCGTCGAACTGGCTTCAGATGATTGAGCGATTAAGCGTGTGGCGGCTACAAACAAAACATCCCCTATTTGAATCGATTGTTATCGACTCTTCCTTGGGACACGATCTATCGCTGGTTGTTGTAACATCAGTCATTGCGAGATTGACCTAAAAAAGAAAATCAATCAATACCGGCAACTAATAGTTCAGCATCCCCTTTGTGTCCATAAGGAAACCGGCTCATTTTCCTGGGTCAAAACCCCTAAAACAACCGTTACCTTCTTACTCACCTCAAGTTATAAGCAGTTTAAATGCCAAGAATAGAATATAAATATCCTATTGAAATTATAAAATTTATTAGTAAAAATTTGACCTATGCTTTAATACGACCGGAAGGATAAAAGATAAAAAACTTTACAAAACGTAAAATTGGACGGGCAAAAGCGGTCGCTTCATCCTGATGGAAAGTGTTGACAAAATCCCCTATTAAAAATAGAACTACGGCATTTGTCCGTCACGGAAAATGGTTTCATATGTTTTTTCAAATCGTTAACTTTCAATCATTGCGTAGGGGAACAAATTAATGCTCAAAATATTGAGGGAGAACGCTGGATCCTGGATTGTCAAAGCGCTTTTAGGCATTATTGTGTTTGTTTTTGTGTTGTGGGGAATTCAATCGGGTGATTCGAACAAGAATCAAGAAGTGGCGACGGTGAATGGAGAGGCTGTTTCCGTCGATGAATACAGAAACACGTATCAGAATATGATCGCCCAGATGCGGCAGCAGTTCGGGAGCAATCTGAATGATGAAATGATTGAAATGCTTCAGCTTGAAAAGCAGGCGCTAAACCGGCTCATCGATAAAAAGCTGCTTCTTCAGGAGAGCCGGAAACTGAAAATCGACGTTTCTGGAAAAGAGCTCGCCGAGTCCGTGAAAAACGCGCCCATGTTTCAGAATGAAGGGGTGTTCGACTTCAACATTTACCAGGCGGTGTTGAAAAACAACGATCTGACCCCGGAAATGTTTGAAAAGATGCAAAAAGAAGCGATGACCATCGAAAAACTCAGGTCGATTATCATCGATAATGTGAAAGTCTCTGAAAACGAAATCTCGGAATGGCATACCTGGCAGAATACGGTTGTGGATATCAACTATGTCGCATTTTCCGCGGATGACCAAAAGGAGATCGCTCCCTCCGACGAAGAAATGGAAAGCTATTACAAAGAAAACGGCGACAAATACAAAACCCTCCCAAAAATCAAGGCGAGCTATGTCCAGATCAACGCCGACGATTACGTGGCTAAAGCCGAGGTGACTCCGGAGGAGATCAAGAGCCATTACGAGGAAAACATTCAGATGTATGAAACCCCCAAGAGCGTTTCAGCCAGCCATATCTTGATTAAAGTACCGGTTGAGGGGGGAAGCGCCCTTGAAGCGGAAAAGAAAACCGCCATCATGGGTATCCTTGAGCAGGTTAAACAAGGGAAGGATTTCGCGGAACTTGCCAAAACCTATTCAGAGGACCCCGGTAAGAATAATGGCGGCAAGCTGGGGTTCTTTAAATATGAGGATATGGTCAAACCCTTCGCCGACAAGGCCTTCTCCATGAAACCCGGAGAAATAAGCGATCCTGTGAGGAGCCAGTTCGGATGGCACCTCATCAAGGTCGAAGAGGTGAAGGAAGCATCCAAAAAGAGCCTGGAAGAAGCCACGGCGGCCATCACAGAAACCTTGAAAAAACGGAAAGCAAAAACCCTTGCCTATAACGATGCTGAAACCGTTCATGAAGCCATCGTGAACGGGGATGACCTCAATCTTGCAGCCGGAAGCGTCTCGGCAAAGGTCTTGACCACCGATTTCTTTTCACAAAAAGACCCCATCTCGGGAATTCCAGAAAACGCTAAATTCGCCCAGATCGCCTTCTCCCTTCCCCTGTTGGAAACCAGTGACGTGGAGGAGTTCGAAACCGGATATTATATCATCCGGGCCGATGAAAAAATCGAGCCGGTGATACCCGATCTGAAAGAGGTGGTCGAAAAGGTCAAGAGTGATCTTTCATCCAAAATGAGACAAGATGGGGCTTTGGCCGATGCAAAGGCATTTTTAAAGGCGGTGAAGGAAGGGGCTGTTTTCTCAAATGAAGCGCAGAAAAAAGGATTCTCCGTAAAAGCGACCGGACCCTTCAAACGCCAGGATGAAGTTCCCGGACTTGGTTTTGAGAAGGAGATCGCCCAGGCCGCCTTCAAGATCGCCAAGCCTGGAGAGGTCTGCGGCGAGGTTCTCATGGGAAAACAAAACTATTATGTCATCAGCCTCAAAGAGCGGAACGCCCCTGATAAGGCGAGCTTTGAGGCGGATCGGGGGGAAATCCAGGATCTCCTTCTCCAGAAAAAAGAGTCGGCGTTGTTCGAGAAATGGATCGCCCAAGTGAAAAACGAAAGCAAAATTGATATTAGGCCGGGATTCCTTGACTAGAAAAAAAAAAGAAAAAAAAATTCAATTCAAACATAAACGATGCCCCGATTGTTTCGCCATCCTGAAACTGGATGAGACCCGCTGCACTCAATGCAAGGCCAAGGTGGGGGAGGTTGATGCCGTGGGCCTCGCAAAAAGGCCTTTCAACTGGAAGGCCTATCTCATGTTCATTCTGGCGGGCGGACTCTTTGCGTTTTACATATGGAGAGTCTTTCTCCAATGAACATTCCGCAAACACGCCGCCGGGAGAGATGCCGCCGGTTTATTAACATTTACCTCTTTATTTCTCTCCTGGTTGCTGGAGGATGTAACGCTCTGGGCAAGGTCCAGAGCCACCCCCCTTCGGCAAAAACGCTAACCGAAGATGCGGCGGCCATAACGCCGGACCCTCTCCTTGTATCCGGGACGCTTGAAAACGGATTCCGGTATTACCTTTATAGAAATAGTGAACCCCGGGACAGGGTGAGTCTGCACCTGAATGTTCAGGTCGGTTCCATGCATGAGAAGGAACACGAGCAGGGAATCGCCCATTTTATAGAACATATGCTCTATAATGG
>JAGVHJ010000287.1 GCA_020056645.1 Desulfobacterales bacterium | reverse complement strand
CGCTCTTCCGATCTCTTGAAGAGGGGGCTGACGGCTATTTGTTCATCCCGTTTACGGAAGCGGACTTTATCAAGATCCTCAACCGGGCGCTGTCGGAAAAAAATAATCCCGACCTCTATAAGCTCAAAATGGTTCAGCTAATCCGGCACAAATTCAACAAAAAATACCCGTCAGCCATTAAAATCGGCTATAACCTCCTTCAGCAGAGAACCAATATCCGCGTCTCCCATTTGACCGGTGAGTGCTTATATGAAATCAAAGAGTTCGATAAGGCGGGTGATCTGGTTCGAAAAGCCCTTGATGACCAGAGAAGCAGCAAACTGTTAAATCTTTTAGGAAAAATTTGCATGGCCTCGGGAAAAACCGACGAGGCGGTCTCCTATTTTATGGCGGCCTCCAGTGAAAATCCGGAAAATCCGGAAGGCAAGCTGGCGCTCGCCGAACTCTATTTCAAACAGGGCGATCTTCAGAAAGCTCAGGCCATGATCGATGTGATTAAAAATGGAAACCCCTCCGTCCTTGATCTGATTCAAATCGGCCGGCTTTATCTTACGTATGCGCCTGACAAGGCGGGGGATGTGTTTAATCACGTTGAACCGATTGGTGAAACCGTGGACGATTTCATTTCCTACGCCAATTTTTTGGGAAAGGAAAACCGAGACCGCGAGAGTATCGCCATTCTTAAAAAATGTGTGGAATCAATGCCGGAATCAATAACATCCTGTTACAATCTGGGGGTTATGTATCTAAAATCGGGAAACCATAAAAAAGCGAAAGCTGCTTTCCAAAAAACCATCACCCTTAAACCAAACTATGGTCTTGCGGAAAAGTACCTCTCCATGATTGAAGAAAAAACGTAACTATTCAGTATGGCTTTGTTTTAGTGGCAAAAAGGCCCTTTTGTGAAATGACCTTTACTTTTTTTTCGGATGAAAGCTTCGAAGGCGTTTTGCGTTAAAACTGGCAAACTGTTTGAGGCCTTTAGGCCGAGTTTTTGCCAGTTCAGCAAAAAGCCAAGAAGCTCCCGAAAAAAACAGGGAACGAACAAAACAGGCTTTTCGCCATTTTGATGAATAGCTGCTGAATAGTTACGAAAAAACCACCCAATTCGCGTTCAAAGCGCTACCTTTGCTGGCCGCGTCGTCCTCGGGACGACCTATTCCATATCCTCTCCGGGGCCTCCTCCTTGCCGCCTTGGCATCATCTTGAATGCAAAATGGAATAGCGCCTGAACTTCTCTTAGGTGCGGGGTTCGGTTAGCATATATTTTGAAATATAGATGTTGGTGATAGGTGTTTCGATCTGGGATTTTAAAATTTTTCTCAAGGTTGAGTGGAGCCTTTGCTCTCTCTTGATCTGTCGACTGGTTCTCGGATTGAACACCTGGTCAAACGCACGCCGGATCGCTTCCCCTTGACTTTCAAACTCTTTCAAGCCATTGATGTCGGTAAATTCGATTTCCATCTCGATCGTTAAAAAAAACTGGTCCGAAAGGGTGGTCGAGTAACGCAACGGATAAAGATAGTGACGCTTATCGGTCTCAAAAATCCTATCCATGAGACTCTTATCAACGGAACTTCTGAAGTTCCTGGGTGTCGCCGTGGTCGCATAGATCATAACGCCGACGGTCAGTAGCGTGATTGATACAATAACGGCCAGCGCCCATCTCTGGGTAAGGTGGCGTATCAAATGCCGCATGGTAATTTCCCGGATATAGGTGAAACGACGGGTGGATTTATTTTTGCTGGCCGATGGCGGTTGACTGGCTAAGGCCTTTTTTTCATGGGGAAGAAAGGCGTCGATCCGTTTCTGTTCCATTAGAATCGAGTCCCGCTGGCTCTCTTTCAGCACGCCCGTTTCAATCAGGATATCTCCGATGAGCCGGCAATACTTATGTTGCTTAAAACTGGCGACCTGAGCCGAAAGCGCGCTCTTAACCTCCTCCTCCGTTAAAAACCCTTTGCTGACCGCGATCTTACCGAACTTCTTATCCAAGGAGCGCATTTCGAGAAACTCGTTGATGCTTTTCAGCATTTCCATCTGTTCCGGCTGGATCATCCCTTTTTGAAGCAAAATATCCTCGATGGCGATGATGTTTCCTAACTGCTCCTCCGCCTTTTGGATGGATATGGCCTCGTCAAGTTGTTCTTGATTGATAAGCTCATAGGCCATCGCAAGCTGCTCGAACTTGGGCTTGCGGTTTTTCTGATAAATATTTTTCGCTTCGAAACTTTTTTGGCACTTATGGCATTTGATGGTATTACCCTCAATCTCCTTATCAATTCTGTATTCGCAATTACAAAACGGACATTGAATAAAATACATGCGTTACCTGATGCCCTTTTCAGTTCCAGGAAAGCTTCAATTTCTTTTTTATTTTATTATCGGTGTAGGGAATCTCAACAATAATCTTAGTACCGTCAACTTCATTGGAATGGATCCGGAATTTGCCCTTGAGAAGATAGACCCGTTCCCGCATGTTTCGAATTCCCATCCGTTTTTCGGATGAGGCCTCACCCAGTCGTCTCTTGACGTCAAAGCCCCTGCCGTCATCTTCGATTCTCAAAATGATATTGGGATAGGCGGCGGTGAAACGGATCGTGATACTTTTGGCCGACGCGTGTTTTCTCACGTTGCTCAACCCTTCCTGCACAATCCGGTAGAGGTTGATTTCCGTGTCAAAATCAAGCTCAAGATCATCGACACCGGCTGAGTGGAAATGGACCTTAATCCCATTTGTATCTGAAAAATCCTGGCAGAACCTGTAAATTGTCTGTACAAGACCCAGCTGATCAAGATTGGGCGGCCGCAGATTGTAGGAGAGTTCACGCACGGCGGATATGGTGTTTTTGAGAATGCCAGAAAACCGCTCCACTTTTTTCTTGAGCTGATCGGAGACCTCCTCTTCCTCGTCAAAGAGGGTCTTACAAGAAATCGTCAAGGAGGCCAGATCCTGCGCCACCTTATCGTGAAGGTCCCTGGCGATTCTCTGCCGTTCACTTTCCTGGGCCTTGATCAACTCCTGCGTCAGGGTGTGGATCTGTTCTTCGGCCCGTTTGCTGTCCGTGATATCGATGGCCGTGATGATTGCTCCCTCGAAAAAAGGAGAGATTCTGATATGAAGAAACGTATCCTTATACCGCCTTGCCGGAAACTCCTTCACGACACCCGACTTGATGCACTCCATCAGTTCGCTATACATATCGATCTCATGATGCCCCGCATACTCCTTGTACATCAGGTCACCAATGGCGGGAGGCCGAGTCCCGGCTTTTCCCTTGGCCAGATTGTACCGGACGACCCTTGCATTCTTATCCACGATAATCGTCGGCACGGGATTGTTGTCAAAAAGAGCCCGATGGCGCTCCTCGCTTTCACGTAACGCCTTTTCAGCACGATTTCTCTCTTCGATTTCCATGGCCATTTTGTAGTTGGCGAGGATCAGCTCCTTGGTCCGCTCGTTCACCCGTTTCTCAAGTTCATTCTGGGCGTTTTTCAAAGCCTGCTCAAAGAGCTTTCTCTCCATCAACTCTTTTTCGAGCTTTTTATTGAGCTGGTTGACTGAAGAAGAGAGACTGTAGGATCGTAAAAGGGTTGTAACCGTGGCGAAAAGCTTTTTTGAGGAGAGATCGACCTTCGATATAAATTCGTTTACGCTGTATCGGGTGATGAGTTCAAACTCCGGTGGAATGCCTGTTTGACCGGTCTGAAGCACGATCTGGATGATGCTGTT
>JAGVHJ010000451.1 GCA_020056645.1 Desulfobacterales bacterium | reverse complement strand
AAGAAAATTTCTGAGGCGGCTCAACTCCTCTTCCGCCTCTTTTCTTGCGCTGATGTCCCGCATGATGGTTGAAAGATATTGTAGGTCGCCCTCTGGTGAACGGTGGGAGAGGATCACTTGGGAAACCGGATGGCTCTTGCCGTCTTTACCGATGAGGGCGGTCTCCCCTTCCCAGGCCCCTTTTTCAATGGCGGCGGGTATCCCTTTCTCCATGATGGTTTGATAGGCCCAGGCTGGATGAAGCGTGTCAATATTAATCGTTTCGGTTTCAACGCCGATCATCTGTTGACCGGCCTGATTCATATAGGAGACCCTCCCGTCCGGGCGGGCGATGCTCACAAGGTCGGTGGTGGACTCGATAATCGTTGAAAGCCGTTTTTTTTCTTCGATCTGCCAGTGAAGATTCTCCATCGAGTGTTTCAATTTTTCGGCCATATGGTTGAAGGCCTCCCCCAACGCTCCGATTTCATCGTTTCTAAATGCCGGCGCGCGTTGATCGAGGTCACCCGCGGAAATGGCCTTGGCCGTTTTCACAAGAGCTTCAACCGGAGCAGTGATCCGGTTCGAAAAAAAGAAGGCGACCGGAATGATCAGGAGCATGGAACATAAGGAGACAAGGAGGAGATATCTTACCATCTGCCAGCTATTCTTCCGGGTGAACTCCTTTGAGTAGAGGGCCTTGATGGCGAAAGCGGTCTCCTCTCCTTCAAAAACCGTCAAGACCCCCTGATAAAACGGTTCATTATCAATAGAGACTTCGCTGAAAAGAATTTGATCCGGGATGGCCAACGCTCTTGGGTCATGCTTTAAATCCTTTTGATTCATGGGCTGTGGGGAGAGCCCGGAATTTTTCACCTTCGGATTTTTTTCCGAGATCACCCGGACCCGTGTTCCGGTCAGGCCGGAGACGCGTTTCTCAAAGGAGCGATCCAGGGGATGAACGGAAAAGACAAAACCTACCGGTTTTTCGGAAATCGTTTCGCTAATGGGGTCAAAGTGGGAAAAAAAAATGGGGACAGAGGCCGTGATGCTTTGAATGCCAGAGATCTTTTCAAATTCCGTCGATGCCGCTCCGGGTATTTTTTTAGGAAATCGCATAGCGATTCCATCGATTCCATCCACTCTGCGCCAGATCCGGTCCGGACGCCGATGGTTTTCGGTGATGGTGGTTGCGATCAAAAAGGGATGGGGGAACCCCATGGCGTACCCATAATGGGCCTGATCGCCTCGAATGCAGGAAAAGGCCACCAGATCCCCCTCCCTGTCATAGATGGCGGCTTGCCTGACCAGAGAGGCCTGAGTCAGATTATAGACTGACTCCGCCAGCCGCCGGTAGGTGTCTTGGGTGAAATAGGTGGTGGTATCGCTAATGGTCTTGTAGTCCGTGATAAAGTTGACGGCGGTGGAGAGGAACTGAAGCTCCGTGATCTGAGCGGTGACCGCCAGGGCTTTCTCTCGCCGTGATGCCAGCTCCTCCTGGATGGTTCCGAAGGCGTTGACGAAGATCTGTTTTGAGAGCGCCTCATTCTGTATGCCGATGATCACCGAGACAACACCTACAAAAGAGATCGTGACGAGCATGCACACGCCAACGGCGTTCAATATGAGACTTTTCCGGAAGGAGTATCTTTTTTTCATCATGGCGCGGTGGAACTCCTGTCCCAGACCGGAATGGTTTTCACCTTCCATGCGCTCTCATGAAACGGATAGACCCACGCCTGCTTGCCGTTCCACCATTGATGGGCGGTGCTTTGGATGAGGGCCACGCCGGATGAATCATACCGGATATCGCCCAGAACCGTTCCCAGGAATTCATGACCGGCGACTGCTTTTTTGATCTCGGCGGAATCGAGACTCCCGGCCTTTTCGATGGTTTGAAAAAGGATCTGGCAGGAACCGTAATAGAGCCCGACGCTCACGGAGTGCTTGCCGAATGTGTCATGGAAGAGGCTCCCCAGCCGATTGGCGCCGGGATAGGGATAATCCTCGGACCAGAATCCATCACAGACCACATATTGAGCGTCATTTCCCAAGGCGTTTGAAAACTCGATACTCCAGGCCCCTTTCCAGCCGTGGATATATTTCAGGTCGATCCGCATCGCCTTGATCTCTTTCATCAGGGTGATCAGATCCGCGGGATCACCAAACATCAGCAGCGATTCGATCCCCTTTTTTTTCATCTCCATCAATACCGGCAGAAAGTCACGGGTCCGGGGGAGGGGACGATCCATGTCGAACCGGTATCCATAGAGCGCCGCTTTTTTTTTGAAACAGGCACCGAAAAATTCCCCGTCAGGAGTATCTTCCATCAAAATGGCGTGTTTTTTCGGCCCTTTTTCCGGGGCAAGGCGATTCATCAGTTCAAAGGGGACCGATGTCGCCTGATCCAGATCGAAAAAGAGATTGGTTGAATGGACGAATTGGTTTTCGAGCCATTTGGGGATGAAGCAGGAGGTGGCGTGGTAATAGATTCGATGCTTCTCCGCCATCCGGCAGCTGGAAATGACCTGGGCCGATGGGTGGGTCCCCAGAATCAGGTCCGCTTTTTCCTTGACGATCAGGGTTTCCGTCACTTTGGCGGCAATGGCGGAATCGCTCTCGTCATCCGCGATGATCAGCCGGACGGGCATTTTTTTTTGATAGGCCCTGACAAAAACGCCACCGTTTTTATTGATGTCCGCCGCGGCCAATTCATAGGCCCATCGGATCTCTTTTCCGGTGGAAGACTCTTTGCCGGAAATCGAATTGACGACCCCGATACGGACATCGGTCCTCCCCTCCCCGGATGATAGGCTATTGGAAAACATCAGCATCAGGAGCGGAAGAACGCCGGTTCCAAGAAATTTCCTGAGGTTTTGAATCCGCATCTTATCCTCCGGCATGACGATTTGAAAAGTCCATGAATGGCCGGTTTACCCTTCCGCCGGGAAGGGAGGCTCACTGAAAGGACACCCCATATCAGATCAAGCCTCAAAAAACAACCCAATGAAGGGTTTCCCAGGGGAATCGCATGTAGGATTCGCCTTGACGGCCCTGCCGGGAGCCAACCTTTTGAAAAGGTTGCCAAACATATCAAAATATAGGTTCCATAAACACCATCTAAAAACCTATTTGCCCCGCTTTTTAAAAGCGGGCCACCAGAGGCATTGATAATCAATTCAAGCTATTACTTAAATCACTCACCAAGCCCTATTCTACATGCGATTCCCCTGAGGGTTTCCTTATACATCTCCCTCCCACCCGAAAAGACCCTTACAAACTCACTGTCATACAGTGAATGTGATTTTGTAATACTCGATCTTCAAGTTTTTAGGAAATTTGTTCAAATCCAAGGCGGAAAAAAATTTTGACCGCAGGAATACATGGCGTATTTCGAGGATCAAATTTTT
>JAGVHJ010000163.1 GCA_020056645.1 Desulfobacterales bacterium | reverse complement strand
CCTGCCGGGAGCCAACCTTTTGAAAAGGTTGCCAAACATGGTAAAAAAGGTTCTATAAACACCCTCTAAAAACCTATTTGCCCAGCTTTTTAAAAGCTGTCAGCCGGAGGCATTAATAATTAATTCAGGTTATTACGCAAATAACTCACCAATCCCTATTCTACATGCGATTCCTCTGCCGATCTTTTTCCTTGACCTTTATCGGAAGAAAATAATAGGGTCCAAATTGGCATTGGGTGAAGATGGCCCCTTCACCTTGAAATGCAAGGATCATCGTCGGCAGTTTCGTGTAAAACAAACCCCTATTTATTATCATTAACCTGAAATCATTTTTTTGGAGCATCGTTCATGAAAAGAACCCTAATAAAAAGCGTAGGCAGATATATTCCAGAGAGGCTTGTCACCAATGAAGAACTTTCAAAATACATGGAAACCTCTGATGAGTGGATTCAGCAGAGAACTGGCATCAAACAGCGCTACTGGATTCCCGAGGAAGGGAATGTGGGAGCCTCCGATCTGGGCCTCATAGCATCGAAGATCGCCCTTGAACGGGCCGGATGGGTTCCGGAGGATCTGGACATGATTATTTTCGCAACCCTGAGCCCGGATATCTTTTTTCCAGGCTCCGGATGTCTGCTCCAATATAAGCTCGGGTTAAAGTCAACTCCCGCCATTGATATCCGGCAGCAGTGCACCGGTTTTTTTTATGGCCTTTCCATCGCGGACGCCTATATCAAGTAGGGCATGGCTAACCGTATTCTTTTTGTGGGAGCGGAGGTCCACAGCACCGGGCTTGACATCTCCACGCGAGGAAGGGACGTGGCCGTTATTTTTGGCGATGGGGCCGGCGCGATCTGCCTCGAAGGTGCTGAAACAGATAAGAATGAAGGAATCCTCGCCGTTTCCCTGCATGCCAGCGGAAAATACGCGGACAAGTTGTGCCTTGAACTTCCGGCATCCCGCTTAAACCCCAGAATCAAGGCCGAGTGGCTTGAGAACGATTGCCGCCATTTTCCATCCATGGACGGAAAGGCCATCTTCAAACAGGCCCTGGTAAAACTGCCCCAGGTGGCCAATGAGACCCTGGAAAAAGCAGGCCTCTCCATCAACGATATCGATCTGGTGATTCCTCATCAGGCCAACCTGAGGATCAACCAGGCCTTTCAGCAGACCATGAATCTGCCGGATGAGAAAATATTTAACAATATTCAACAATTCGGCAATACGACCGCAGCGAGCATCCCGGTGGCGCTGGATGACGCCATGGAGCAGGGAATCGTAAAAACAAACAATTTCACCATTCTTTTTGTGGGTCTCGGCGCCGGGTTGACCTGGGCGGGAATGGTATACCGGTTTGTCTGATCATTGAGGGTGACCGTGGCCGCATCAACTATCGCCAATTCGTCGAAAGAGTCGATCTTAAGGCTCATTGAAAAGGGTGTGAAGATCCCAACGCCTGAGAGCGTCCACATCGGACCCGAAGTCGATCTCTCACGCATATCGGGAACTGGGGTTGTCATCCATGGGGGCTCCAGAATCTCGGGAGAAAAAACCTTTATTCATGAGGGGGTTCAAATCGGAACCGAGGGACCGGTCGTTATGGAAAACTGCCAGGCCGGAGCCCATGTGAAATTGAAAGGCGGATTTTTTCAGGAATCGGTTTTTCTGGAAAAGGCCAGCTTGGGTGCTGGAAGCCATGTCCGGGAGGGAACCATCTGCGAGGAGTACGCCTCAACCGCCCATACGGTGGGCCTGAAGCAGACCATCCTTTTTCCCTTTGTCACTTTGGGGAGCCTCATCAACTTTTGCGACTGCCTGATGGCAGGTGGAACCGGTAAGGATAATCACAGCGAAGTGGGTAGCTCTTATATCCATTTTAATTTCACCCCAAACCAGGACAAGGCCACCCCCTCCCTGATCGGTGATGTGCCCCGGGGGGTGCTGCTGAAAGAAAGGCCTGTTTTCCTAGGCGGGCAGGGGGGCATGGTGGGACCGTGCCAACTGGAGTATGGGACGGTTATCGCCGCCGGAACCATCGTGAGAAAAGATGAGCTACGGCCAAACCGGTTGATCTATGGCGCAAGGAGCGCGGAAGGGAATCTGCCGCTGGGAGGCCGGATCCAGCAGAATGTGAAAAAAATTGTCTGCCATAATCTGAATTACATGGCGAACTTGATCGCCTTGAAGCGCTACTATCTGGATGTGCGCTCCTGTTTTGTCGGCCCCGCCTTCCCCGGCGCCCTTTTAACGGGACTGGTGGAGAAGGCGGCCATGGGCCTCCACGAGCGGATAAAACGTCTGGAGATATTCAGGGATAAGCTGCAAGAGGAGGGGGCCGAAGAGAAACTCTCGGGCTACTCTCTCTCTTTTTACAACAACTGGTCTGGGATAAAAGAGCGGGTGAACGGTTTTCTGGGGCATGAATTTACCGACGCCAACCACCAACGTTTCCTTACCTCTATTCAGAAGGGAATCGGCGTCCATGGAAAAACCTACCTGGATGTCATTACCGGGTTGACGCGGGAAGAGGCGGCGGCGGGAACGGCTTGGCTGGAGGCGATCGTCTCTCTTGTAAAAGAGAGCGTCACCGGGGGAATGGTTACACATGGAGAAAATCGGACAGATGAATCGGGTTCGAGAAAAGAGGGATAAACGATGGGAAAATTATTCGGTACAGACGGTATCAGGGGCAAAGCAAACCACTATCCCATGACCCCGGAAATGGCCCTTCGCGTGGGCCGGGCCCTTTCAATGGGTATCAACCGAAGAGGGGAGACGCCCCCCTTTATTATTATTGGAAAAGATACCCGGATTTCCGGGGACATGCTGGCCATGAGCCTTGCGGCCGGAGCCGCCGCATCAGGGGTCGATGTCTATCTGGCGGATGTGATGCCGACCCCAGGCGTGGCCTATCTCACGAGGACGATGAAGGCCGCAAGAGGAGTAGTCATATCCGCGTCCCACAATCCCTATGAGGATAACGGCATCAAGATCTTCAACTCAGATGGATACAAGCTCTCCGATGAGGAGGAAGTGGCCATCGAGGCGTTCGTGACAGAAGCGTCGCCACCGGATAAATCCGGAGAGAGCGTTCCGGAACCCGGTGTGATCCGCTATCTGCCCGAAGAGGCCGCGTCCGGATATTTTCGTTTTTTAAGGGGTATTTGCGGGGAAACGGCGCCCTTTGCAGGCTTGCAAGTGGTGGTGGATTGCTCCCATGGCGCGACCTGCCGAATCGCACCGGCCCTTTTCAGAGATGCGGGCGCTGAAACAGACCCCATGAGCATTGTGCCGGACGGCAGAAACATCAATGACGGGTGCGGTTCCGAACACCCGGAAAATCTCGCCAGGAAGGTCATTGAAAAAAAGGCCGACCTGGGGCTCGCCTTTGACGGAGACGGGGATCGCCTGATCGCCGTGGATGAAACAGGGCGCGTTCTTTCGGGGGATCAGCTGATCGCCATCTTTGCGGAATTCATGAAACAAGAGGGCCGCCTTGCCAACAACACCGTGGTGACAACGGTGATGAGTAACGTGGGACTCCACTCCTTTCTGGCCGAACGGGGAATCCGCCATGTGATGACCGATGTGGGAGACCGCCACGTGGTGAAAGAGCTGATCCACCGGGGAGCCATCCTGGGAGGAGAAGATTCCGGCCACATGGTTTTCAGGGATCTCCACACGACCGGTGATGGGATCTTGTCGGCCATTCATCTGCTGAAAATCATGAAAAAGAGCTGGCAGCCCCTGTCTACCCTCTCTTCCGCCATGCGAGTATACCCCCAGGTATTGAAAAACGTCCGGGTGAAGAGAAAACCGCCCCTTGAGTCCCTTCCCGAGGTGGCCGAGTGCATCCGGCAGGTCGAAGGGGAGCTCGGCGAAAAGGGGCGTGTACTCGTGAGATATTCCGGCACCCAATCCCTGTGCCGGGTGATGGTGGAAGGTCCGACGGTGGAGGAGAGTGACGCTTTTTGTGAGAAAATCGTTTCGGTCATCAAAAAAAGTCTTGCATGAAACCCGAAGAGATTTATCATACCCTTAAAGAGGTCGCCGAAAAGATCGATATCAAGGTCGTTGAAAAAAATCTCTTGTTGCCGGGTTTGCGGGCAAAGAGTGGATTGTGCATCGTTGAAGGGCGGAGACTCTTCATCATGGACAAGAATAAAAAACTCAAGGATAAAATGGATACCCTGGCGGCTTGCATCGGAGCTATGGGGGGCGAGGCCCTTGATCGGCTCTTTATCGTTCCAGTGGTGAGGGATCTTATTTTGAAAGCCAGACAAAAACTATCAAAACGCATATCAAAAAAAGAGGGTCCGGTCTCCACCTATACATTTGATGAAGGGGGCGAAGAGGATTAGGATCGTCTACGGACAAAACGATTGGCGGATAAGGACTCATTACCAATTAAAGTGGACAAAATTGCCCTCGGATTTAGGGTGGATTTATCCGATTCGATTGAGCAAAACCGAAGGCATAGTCGCTCTATGTCGAGGATTTCGCGAATATGAACCGTACAAAGATGACCTAAAGATGATATGCAAGATGTTCAAGTTATTTTGTAATGAGTCCTAAGAGCAGAGGGGTGGCCACAATGAAAGAAGTGCAGCTGAGAGATGAGATAAAGGAAACCGTTTTAAACCTGCTCATGAGACTCCATATGTTCGATGAAGTGGATAGCGTCGAGTTGAATGTCATTGCAGACCATATGAATTATTTTGAAATTGAAAAGGGCCGTTACATTTTCAAGGAGGGGGATGAGGGCAACTTTATCTGTTTTGTCGTGAAAGGGGGCATCGATATCATCAAAAAGACCAATACGGGTGAAGAGCGCACCATCGCGACTGTTCACCGGGGGGCCTCTCTAGGGGAAATGACGGTCATTGATAAGACCCACCGATCCGCCTCGGCCAGGGCCAAGACCGACGCGACGCTCCTTATCTTGTCCGAGAAGAATTTCAACACCCTCCTGGACAAACACCCCCGCATCGGAATCAAGGTGTTGAAGGGACTGACCCGGATCTTAAGCCTCCACATGCGGCGGACATCAAGTCTTCTTGCCGATTACATGCCCACCAGTTGACACACCTATCCGATAAGATGATTGCAAAGTAACTATACTTCACCCGGCCATAATTTGCGCATTTTTGAAGGTTTGAAAATTCAAAGAGAGCAAGGAATCCAATGCCGATTTGTGTTGGCTATGTGTCTGGCT
>JAGVHJ010000026.1 GCA_020056645.1 Desulfobacterales bacterium | reverse complement strand
TTGAAACAACACAGCGATCAAAAGATATTTGACGACCTGAGCCACTTTTTTGCGATCCACCAAATCCAGGTCCCAAGAGACCTTGAAGAAGCGGGGGTCATGGATCATAAGGAGGAGGCTCGCGCGGCGCCGCTGATCGAGTATGTAGAGTCCGCGCTAACCCGGACAAAACCCAAAGGGCTTGATCCGGTAGTCCACCTTAACGATGAAAACACGTCTTACTGGAATTTCAAACAGATCATCAGGACGCTTCCTCAAGCAAAGCAACTGGAATTAAGGCGTATTGTCACCGATCCGTGGTCGATCTGGGTCCGCGGCCATTTTGAAACTTATCAGGGGATGACCGAGCAGGCGATGGCATTCTTTATGAGAGAAGAGATCCCGATGCCGATCGATCTGATCATCCAGGATATCCACCGGTTCACAAACCGCAACCGTCCCGACACTCCATTCCTGGATCATGTGCGGAAGGCGCTAGGGCTCGAACCCCCCTGGGACCGTCAGATGCTGGAAACCCTGTTCCCGTCAGGAATATCAAGGTCCGAGGTGCGCAAAGGGATCTACGGTGAGTTTCGTGTGGCGGCGGACCGTATGTTGGCAGTCATCAGCGGAATGTGGGCAGAAAGCAAAAGACAAAGAAAGGAGGAGAATGCGATCGTCAAAAGATTGATGAGGGAAGAAGCGGATCATCTTTTGTCCGGTCTGGTGGCTGACACGAAATTAAAAACGATCTTCAAGAGCCGTGACGTTCTCCTCGATGAAATGGTCGCGAAGGCCTGGGCTGGTTCAAAGCTTGTAGAAGGAATACTTAAATTTGGAATTTTCGTCATACCTGCTACGGTCATCCAATGGGGAGCAACGGCCGTGTTTGACGTTAATTTTTTCTCATCGGATATATGGCGGGGCGTAGTGAATGGCTACGTGGCCTTTTCTGCCTATGCAGCCTGGGAAATGAGGTATGTCGCCGCGATCACCCATAGTTGGTCAAAAAAGATATTTATTTTTGATGTTTCAAAAAACTCGAAAAAAGTCATTAGGACCGTACTCACTCACGAAATCGTCCACCAATTGAAACACTTGAGATTGATCAAAACCGACTATGTTGCCATGGCCGCGCAGCGCTTACGCGAGTGGGAAATAACGGGGACTCTTCTAAGAATAGACCGCGACAGAAGGCCTGGTTTTTGGGACGGCCGTGAATTGGCGGACCGCATTATCACGGGAGAGACGTCTCTCCATGCATTGACTCCGGCTTTTACTCGTTGGAGAAAAAGTTGGGCTGCGGAAGATTATCGCGGGTCTGCGTTTCTAGGAGGCGTAGCCGTTACACTTAATATTAAAATGGGCTCTGACGCGGCCTGGACTTTTTTAAGGGCAATGGCTGACGGCGTTGAGATTGAAAAGGCTTTTGTTCTGTCACATTCCCGCTCCGAGGCGCGCTCATCTTCTGACCGATCTATCAAACAACGAATATCGAAGCTTGAGCAAAGCATTAGGGAACTTCATCCCGGATTACCTATTCAGGAGATCGCGCTGGATCATCTGATCATCAAGAAAAAAACCGAAAAGGGAGAAAATTATTATGATCTCAGGGCGAGCGGTGAAGAAATATTAGGCAATAGAAGTATAAAAAAAATAATTTTCCCTCCTTTTAGTGACTATGACTTATTAAGTATGAAAATGTATGGAATCAGCATGTGGTTTTGGGGAGAGCAGAAGTTTTTTACTGAAGATGACACGACTGTAACGTGGGGATATGCTCTGGCGGAGTTATTGAAGAACGCCTTGAGATGGGGCAATCGATTAAACGATAGTTTGCCCATCTATGTCTATTTTGGCGGAAGAAAAGGAACTCTTGAGGTTTTTGATATGGCCGATCAGAGCGAAGTATCGTCAAGGTTAGCAGCGGCCTGGAAGAATGGAATGTGGCAGCAAGGAAGAGGTGTAGCCATCATAAAAGATGCGTTATTGGAATATGAACGTAAAAAGATCGAAGGTGGACAAGTTGTTACGGTAAAACGCTCCGAGGTGAGGGCCGAAAGACAGGAAGGTGGATGGCGGATGATGGATGAAGTAAGGCAAAAGGCCAAAGATTTGTCGTCATCCGACATCCTACCTCCTTCATCTGCAGCCGCAGCGGCGATGTCCGGATTCCCGGGTCTGGCGTCCGCGGCTGCAGGCCGCCGCTCCGAGATCCGCAATGCTGATTTTGATACCCTGCTCGGTCGGATCCAGGCGTTGGGGGATCTCTCCTCCGGTCAAAAAATAATGTTCATGTATATGGGGCGAGCGGTCGCTTCACTTGCCGGGATGGAAAAGGCACTTACCCGGGTGCCGGATCTGAGCGCTTTCGGTCTTGATCAATACCGCAAGCGGTTCTATGACAATCTGAATCATCCTTATCATCTGAGGGATCATCTCGAAAAAAATCAAAAAGATTTGGTTGAGAGAGCGTTGGCGCTCACGTTGGTTTCGGAGGGAAGCTTGAGCGAGAAAATATTGACCGCGCAGAGAGTGCTGGTTCAGGATCTTCCGGATCCGAGATTTTTTGAAAGGATGAACATCCATGAGCAGGTGCGTCCCTGGAGAAAGGATCAGGGGCCGGCCCGGGACCGGAACATTATCGAGGCCCGCGCGAACCGCATCACAGGATGGCTGCCAGGCGGCGAGCAGGCCATCGAAGCGTTGAAAAGTCAATCGGCTGTCTATGGCAAGAAGGCTTCCACCTTTGGCGATGCGATTCTCAATTTGGTTGTTCTTCAGGAGTTCTGGAATACCCTTTATCGAGCCGCTTTTGATACGGGAGCGAAAATACCGAATTGGGATCATTCTCCATTTCTGCCACTGATCCAAAACGCTTTCCTTGAAAAAGTATTACGGGATTTTACGGACAACGCGATTTTGGACTCCTATCCCGGAGAACTTTACGCCGGTAGTTTTGAGGCCATGATCGCCCTGGTTTATTGGGCCAACGGTGGTCAGAAAGGAGAAGGCCTCACCGAGGCACGGAAGTTCATTT
>JAGVHJ010000416.1 GCA_020056645.1 Desulfobacterales bacterium | reverse complement strand
ATCGGCATAGTCGACCCAGCCGCCGGTTTCAACCAGGGCCTTGTCAAACTCCGACATCGTGAAGGAGAAACGCTCCGAAAGCCCCTCGGCAATGAGCGTAAAAGAACGGTTATTGAAATCAGTCTCAATCCGGACGGGATTCCCGGAAAAAAGGCTAAAGATCCGGTCGATCACATCGATCGGGAGCGCGATGGCCATCATACCGCAGTTGAACATGTTCTGTTTGAATATCCTGGCGAACCCCTCGCCGATGATCATATTGATATCATTCACCTCAAAGGCCCAGGGAGCGTGTTCCCTGGAGGAGCCGCACCCGAAGTTCCCCCGGGTGATCACCACATGCTTATCCTTGATATCCCGTTTCGGATCGAACCCTTTCAGCACCAGATCTTCCAGAAGATAGGGCTTTAACGCCTCCTTGGTATTTTCCGTGAGGTACTTGGCCGGGATGATCTCATCGGTATTGATGTCGGACCGGTCCAGAAAAAGAACGTTGCCGCTGAAATTTTTCATCTCTCCTCCTATCTTTTAAAAAGCGCTGAATTTTGAATGGAACCGGTGATCGCAGAGGCGGCCGCCGTGGCCGGACTCATTAGGTGAACCATGCCGCCCTTTCCCATCCTTCCGTTGAAATTCCTGTTTGTCGTGGATGCACAGACCTCGCCTTCGGCCAATACGCCATTGCTCATTCCCAGGCACGCCCCGCAGGTGGGGTTGGTCACGCACACGCCCGCATCCATAAAAATCTGAATCAACCCTTCCCGGAGCGCATCGTTGTAAACTTTGGGGGTCGCCGGAGAAACGACGGCCCGGACCGAATCGCTGATCTTTTTCCCTTTCAGCACCTGGGCGGCGACTCTCAAATCTTCCAGCCTGCCATTGGTGCAGGACCCGATATAGACCTGATCGATGGGGGTTCCTTCCATCTCGGAAACCCGTCTCACCTGGTCTGGCTTGAAACCAACGGTCACCTGGGGCTCCAGGGTCGACACATCAAGCTTGATCACCTGGTCGTACTGGGCGTCCGGATCGGCCTTAAACGCCTCATACGCCTTGAGAGCCGCTTCCTTTGAGGGATACTCATTCTTTATAAATTCCCAGAGATAGGAGACCGTGGTCATATCCGGGTAACAGATGCCGCAGGTGGCGCCCGCCTCGACCGCCATATTGCAAAGGGTCATCCGGGCCTCCATCGTCATGCTCCGGACGATCTCGCCCGTAAACTCAATGACCTTGTTGGTCGCGCCGTTCACGCCGATCTTTCCGATAATCGATAAGATCACATCCTTGGCGAAGACCCCTTCCGAAAGTACGCCACTGATCTCTATTTTCATGCTTTTGGGATAGTGAAACGCGCATACGCCTTTTAAAATACCGACCTCCAGATCGGTGGTGCCGACACCTGCGGCAAAGGCCCCAAAGGCCCCGTGGGTGCAGGTATGGGAATCTCCCATAATAATGGTGTATCCGGGCCGTGCAAATCCCTGTTCCGGAAAGAGGGCATGGCATACGCCGTTTCTTCCGACATCGAAAAAGTCTTTGATTTTATTGCGTCTGGCCCACTCCCTGATAATCTTCCCCTGCATGGCGGTTTTAGAATCCTTGGCCGGGGTCACATGATCGATCACCACCTTGATTTTATCCGGATCGAATACCCGGTCTTTTCCGCGCCGCACCAGATCGTTGACGGCGATGGGAGTTGTGATTTCGTGACAGAAGACCGCATCGAGCCGGATGACGAAGATATCTCCGAACGGATTATCGACCCGGTGCGCGTCAAATATTTTTTCAGCCGTGGTTTTTCCCATACTCTCTCTCCTTTTCGCTTAAAAGATATCCGGTTCTTCCGGCAAGGCACGTTCCTGTTCTTTTCTGTTGTCCTGCTATTTCTTCACCCGCATGTTTCTAGGGGGCGTGATCACCCAAATGGCCTTGAGGGTTCCCTGTCCCGTGTTTTTCAGAATGTGGGGAATATCCGATGGAAACGAAATGCTGTCACCCTGCTTCAGATAGTGGATTTCCGTACCATAGGTGAGTTCCCCCTCCCCTTCCAATATCACACCCAATTCTTTCCCCATATGTCCATAGGCGATGTCGCCTTTTTCAGCACCTTCTCCGATCTCAAGAAAAAAAGCCTCTATGGCATGGGCTTCCGGCACATCGGGCAAGGTGGAGAGCTGGTGATAGACCACCGGCCCATGAACCAGCCGTTGTCTGTCGTAGGCTCTAACGATATGGACCTTTTTATTCTTCTTGTAATCCTG
Source organism: Desulfobacterales bacterium (assembly GCA_020056645.1). Lineage (GTDB taxonomy): Bacteria > Desulfobacterota > Desulfobacteria > Desulfobacterales > JAHIVH01 > JAHIVH01. Next base: position 2,509 of record JAGVHJ010000416.1, on the reverse strand, counting down.
GAACAGATATTCGAGATCAATATCAAGAACATCCGCAAGCGTAAAGAGGGTATCGATCGAGGGCGAGACCTTGTTCCTCTCGATCTGCGACACGAGGCTCTCGCTCACATGGGCTTTTTCCGCCACATCTTTCATGGTGATCCCTTTTCTCTCACGGATCGCCCGCAGCTTGTCGCCAAAACGAAATCGGATCGTTGACTTTATCAATACTTCACCTCCTTCAGTAGGGATAAAGCCAGGCTCTCTTTTTGTCAAGTTTATATTTTTTTTTTACTTAAAATGTGGTTATATGGTCGCCGCCTTAAAAAAGGTGACACCAGACAGAGTACAATGGAGTTCGTTAAGGAATGATGGATATAGACCCCCAGTTAATTATCGCAGCGGCGGCAAGCTTCGGCGCGGGAAGCTTCCTATATATCACTATCTATTTTTTCATTTATCCCATCTACCGGTACCGGAAAATAAAACGACAGGCGGTTTCGGATCTGATCCATTACAGCACCCTGCTCACCTCCGATGACCCTGATGAATCGATCAGAAACGATCTGACCCGGCAAGTGACCCTCTATAAAAAACACGCGCTGGATCTTGGAGAGTGTTTCCACACCTTTTTGCCCAACTGGTATAAACTGATACTCCTGAAACGCAAGGAGTCGCCGGGGGAGGCGTCAAAAAATCTGATGGCGCTTTACAACACAAGCAATCTGAATCATGCGGCCGCGAGAATCAACATGATTAAACTCAATCTGAAGTTTTAGCGCTTTTTTTAACGTGACCGACAAACCGGCAAAAAAAATCCCTTTCATACCCGAAGCGCCTTTGATATGAGTGTTGACGTTCTCGCAGTCAAAAGAATGACGGAATGGGTCCGGCCCGGTTCGATTCCCACCCCACTCTTACATGGCGGATATGTGGAAAAGGCTCTTTTTTTATTGAATCGGTGGGGATGTAAATTCCTCTGCCCCCCCCTTTTATACATGATGGCATAAAACTTGCTAAATTCTGCTCCAAGCATGCATTGTAAAAAAACCGTCAACAGCATGGTGATATCAGAAATAAAGCATCGCAGGTGAATGGAGGGAAATATGGAAGTTCTTGGCATTGATGTTGGATTCGGCTTTACCAAGGCGATCAACAACAAAAAGTCCGTCATCTTCAAATCGGTGATCGGTGATTCCACCGATATTCAATTTAAATCAACCCTAGGGGAAAAAAATTCCTCCAGTAATCTCCATGTCACCATCGGCGACCGCTCCTATTTTATCGGCAATTTCGCCGAACAGCAATCCAATGTGCGCCAATACACCCTGGATCAGGAAAAACTGATGAGCGACTTTCTAAAGGTCCTGGCGTTGACCGCGACAGGCATCTGTTGCGACGACACCGCCTCCATCAATGTTGTGTCAGGGCTTCCTGTTGGATATCTGAAGCAGGATTACAAACGCTTCACAGAGATCATCTCGGGCCACCACAATGTCACCTTCCACCGGCAGGATGGCGAAGACATCACCAAAAGCATCTATATCCATAAGGTTCAGATGATGCCCCAGCCTGTGGGAAGCATTTTCAACCTTCTCATGGACGAGAAGGGAAACATCATCAACAAGGATCTTTCTCAACAGAAAATTGGTGTCGTGGACATCGGATTCCGCACCACCGATTTCACCATTTTTGACAATCTTCATTATATAGAACGCGGCAGCGTCACTATGGACACCGGCATTTCCAAAAGCTTCAGCATCATCGCCAACAAACTCCGCCAGGAGAGCGGGGTCACCATTGAGCTTTACCGGCTCTATAAGGCCGTTGAAACGGGCTATATAAAGATCAAAGGAAAGGAATTCAACATTTCAAACCTTCGAGACCGGGTTTACGCCCACTCCGCATCGGCCCTGGCGGGCGATATCAATCGACTCTGGGCCGACGAATGGGATATCGACGCCATTATTCTCACCGGTGGCGGCAGCGTGGAACTGGCCAAACATATCGAACCGCTCATCGACGGCAATGTCATTCCCATGGAAAAAGGCACCGACGCCCGGCTCAATAATGTGAAGGGGTATATGAAATTCGGAAAATACAAATGGGGTACAGACCTCCCAAGCGACCTGCCCGATATGACACCGAAGGATCTGCCGTCCGACCCCGCCCCCCCCGTACAAAACGGCGACACGAACGGCTCGGCTGATCCCAAGGCGCAGAAAAATCTCAAATGGTTGAAAAAACAAGGGTAATATTCTTTTAAGGCCTATTTTTATTTACAGTGGCCCTATTTCTTCATTTTTATCTTGACAAAATAAGAGACCCACTGCTAATTTAGACGATCAAAATAAAGGTTATGTGATGCAATTAGAAAAAGCGATTATCAATCTACTACACATTATCATCGCCCCCATTATCGTGGTGGGCGTGCTAAGTGTTGGTGTGTTGAAGGATTGATGATGGCTTAAAATAACAATCCAAATAAGAAAAAAAAAGCCGTTATCAGCCTTCAACGCTGTTAACGGCT
>JAGVHJ010000235.1 GCA_020056645.1 Desulfobacterales bacterium | reverse complement strand
TGAACTGGCGAAAACAAAGGCCTGAAGGCCTCAAACCGTTTGCCCGTTTTAACGCAAAAAGCCTTCGAAGCTCTCATCCGAAAAAAAGGTAATGTCACTTCACAAAAGGGCCTTTTTACCACTGAAACAAGGCCATACCGCATAGTTACTGATTTATTTCCATTGTTGGCTGACTGGACCGTATTTCCGGTTGTGCAGCAGGATGCTTTCCACTATTTGGTCTATCTGGGCGGGCGAAAAGAGGCCATTTTCAAGAAAATATTTTCCGGGAGGGGGCTTCAGGAGCCGCTGTCTGCCGATGATGGCCATCTGCTGGAAAAGGGTCAGATATCCCGCCCTCAGGGCGTACTCTCCGAATTTTTCATAGTACGTTTTTTCTTTGAGGATCTCCATGACGTCGGTCCGTGAAAGCATATGCCAGGTGCGTGCGATCTGGCCGAAACGGGGGCACTGCCGGTGTTCCCATACCAGGGCCGCAATATAGGTCGCCCAGGAGATCATGCCCGAATAGTAAAGAAACTGCCCCAGGGACATTTCAAACTTGGGGAGGCTCCCTTCATAATAGGAGTCTCTTTTCAGTTTGGTCTTGCGAAAGCGGGTGAAGGGGGCGTGTTCCTTTGGCGGAGCCGGTTTTTTCTCTTTGACTGGACTCGATTTTCTCCGGCTTTTAAAAAAATCCGCGGTTGTCGATGAGATGCAAACGCCATTTTGAACGATCGGTTTCAGGAGTTCATAGGCGGATGAGACTTCATTGAACCGGCGGATCAGCTCGGTCTCGCTCTTTCCAAGCAATTTGGAACGGTCTGGGTGCGTTTCAAGGGCTTTTTTTCGAAACGCCCTCTGAAGTTCCGGAAGGTTGATGGGGCTAAAAGGATCGGTTCCCGAAAATCCATCGGTATTAAAGAGAATCTGAAACGCCTTTTTGAGTTCGGTTAAAGATGGAGTCTCAGGCATATTCCTCATGGCAACGGTCAGATTTTTTGAAGTTATCCGATCACATCAAGTGATTTATTAATACAAGATGTAGCGGTACTGTCAAGAGATTTGTCAATATGGAGGTGAAAGGAGCGTGGAATCAAGGATCTCGTTTAAAATCGCTGGAAAGGAGTGAGGCCCCATGGATGAACTTTTTGCCATATAAATGGATTCGTGGTATGGATCGGTCGGTTTCAGATCAGGTTGAGTCAGGAGTTTAAATCATAACAAAGGAATCGATGCCGTGACCGTTACCCCGAATCATCCCGATGGACAAAAGCCCCGGATTCTCGCTCCTGCGGGAGAGAAATCCTCGTTTTTGGCCGCTCTTCAGGCAGGGGCGGACGCCATCTATTGCGGTTTAAAGCACTTTTCCGCACGGATGGAGGCGTCCAATTTCACCCTGGAGGAGCTGACGCGCTTGACAGCCCTGGCCCATCAAAAAGGGGTCCAGGTCTATGTGGCGATGAACAGCCTCATCAAACCCGGCGAACTCGAAGAAGCGTTCCACACCCTCCAGCGCCTTTCGGACCACACACGGCCCGACGCGATCATCGTTCAAGATCTGGCCTTTATCGGAATCGCCCAGCGTGTTGGGTTCAAAGGGGAGATTCATCTATCCACCCTCGCCAATGTGAGCTCGCCATCGGGATTGAAAATCGCATCCCAATTGGGTGTAAAACGGGTCGTGATTCCCCGGGAATTGTCGGTGGATGAGATGAAACAAATGGCATCGGCCTCTCCCAGGGGCCTTGACTTGGAAATATTTGTTCAGGGGGCTCTTTGTTACTGCGTTTCCGGACGATGTTATTGGAGCAGTTTCTTTGGCGGCAAAAGCGGGTTACGGGGCAGATGCGTGCAGCCGTGCAGACGGATCTACCAGCAAAAGGGTGAAAACAAGAGCTATTTCTCCTGCAAGGATTTAAGCCTTGATGTCCTGACAAAGGTCGTGATGACGATTCCCGAGATCCAGACCCTGAAAATCGAGGGACGGAAAAAAGGACCTCATTATGTCTATTATACGGTCATGGCCTACCGGATGCTCCGGGATGAGGGCCACGACCCGGCTGCTAAAAAAAGCGCGTTGGCCTTTCTGGAACAGGCTCTGGGACGACCCGCGACCCACTACAATTTCCTGCCGCAGCGGCCCCAGGCGCCGGTTCTACCCGATGGCACAACCGGGTCCGGCTTATTCCTGGGGCTCGTCAAGGGGTCGTCGCAATCCCCCTATCTCTCTCCCAGGGAGCGCCTGATGCCAAACGACCGGATCCGCGTTGGCCTCGAAGATGAACCCGGCCATTTTGTTCAACGCATCTCGATTTCCGTTCCAAAACGAGGTCACATCCACCTCAAAGGAAAATCAGGTATGATCGGAAAGCAGGCGTTTCTGATTGACCGGAGGGAACCCATGCTTGAGGAGTTGCTTGTTCAGGCCGAGGCGGATTTGGAGCGGCTGCCTCTTTATCCCCTTCCCGAGAGCAAAAAAAAGCGCCAGCTCTTTGTTCCAGCTAAAAAGAGACGACGGATCAAAGAAGCGCTTATTGAAGGGGAGATGTCCCTTTCCCGTGACGGAAAAAATGGAAGCAAGGAGGCGATGACCGGGATCTGGCTCCCGATGGACTCCAAGGCCTCCCTGTCTGCGAGGCGCGCGGCCTCTGTCTGGTGGTGGCTTCCGCCGGTTGTGTGGCCGGATGATGAGGCCGGTTTTCAGGCAAGTCTAAAAAGGGTTCTCGATAACGGCGGCGCCCGATTTGTGTTGAACGCGCCCTGGCAGATGGCCTGGTTCACTGAGGAGTCGCAGCGCCATTCAAATCAATTGATCCTCTGGGCCGGCCCCTTCTGCAATATCATGAACGGCATGGCCATCGAAAAATTGGAGGAAATCGGTATCTCCGGCGTGATTGTCTCTCCCGAGCTGGGGCACCTTGATTATCTGGAGTTGGCTCGGCAAAGCCCTCTTCCCTTGGGAATTGTGATAGAGGGGAACTGGCCCCTTGGCATATCAAGGAGCTGTTCGGATGAGATTCATAGGGATCAGACCTTCAAAAGCCCGAAAGGGGAGGAGGCGTTTGTTTCGGCCATAGGACCGGACTATTGGGTTTTCCCCAACTGGACCGTTGATCTCTCGTCAAAGAAGAGCCTTCTCTGGGAGGCGGGCTATCGACTCTTTATTAAGATCCGGGAGGCGGTCCCTTCCCACATCCATTTCAAATCCAGGCCCGGTCTCTGGAACTGGAATCACGGGCTGGATTGATATAAAAAACAATCG
>JAGVHJ010000007.1 GCA_020056645.1 Desulfobacterales bacterium | reverse complement strand
TCCCATAAGGGAGAGATGCAAAGTCCTTGGAATGGGCGTCGCTGTAAGGGCCAGCACATCCACGGTGGCCCTCATTCTTTTCAAGGCCTCCTTGTGCTTGACCCCGAAACGCTGCTCCTCGTCGATCACGATAAGTCCCAGGTCTTTAAAATCCACATCCTTCTGAAGGAGCCGGTGGGTGCCGATCACGATATCGATTTTTCCTTCTTTCAACTCACCCGCGATGGCCCGCTGCTCAGCAGTGGTCTTGAAACGGGAGAGGCGCTCGATTTTTACGGGGTATTTTTGAAACCGTTCCTGGAAAGTCCGGTAGTGCTGTTCGGCAAGGACGGTGGTGGGCACGAGCACCGCCACCTGTTTTCCTTCGTTGATCGCTTTAAAAGCAGCCCGCAAGGCCACCTCGGTCTTGCCGTACCCCACATCCCCGCAGATGAGCCGGTCCATGGGAGAAGGACTCTCCATGTCATGCATCACATCCTCAATAGCCCGGATCTGGTCCGGGGTCTCTTCATATTGAAAGGAGGCTTCAAAATCCCTGAAATAACTGTCGGTTATTCCAAAGGCATGGCCATGCACCGCTTTTCTTTCCGCATAGAGTTTCAGGAGTTCTCCAGCGATGATCTCCACCGATTTCTTGGCTTTGTCCTTGAGGCGATCCCAGGTTTTTCCACCCATTTTATCGAGTACGGGTGTAAAACCGTCCATGCCGATATATTTTCGAATCACATCCATCCGGTCCACAGGCAGATAAAGCTTATCGTCATCCTTATAAAGAATCAGAAGGTAATCGTTCGTGACTCCCGAAAGGGAGAGCTTCACCAGCCCCACATATTTTCCCAGCCCATGATCCTCATGGACCACGATATCACCTTCGGAAAGCTCACCCAGTTGAAGAAACTGATCGGCGGCTCGCTTACCTGGCGTTTTGCGGGTCCGGTACTTGGCGGCAAAAATTTCATCCTCGGAAATCAGGGCGACGCCTTCCTCGATCCAGACAAAACCGGACGAAATGTTGCCCGGACAGATAACCGTTTTTCCCCTCTTTTCACAGGCATCGGAAAATCCCTTCGCCACTAGGGGTTCAATTCCATAGGGTTGAAGCAGGGAAAAGAGCCTTTCCATCTGGGAGTTGGTGCTACAGACGATCAGGACCGCCGCCTTTTTGGACATTTTCTCGTTGATCCACTCGACAAGAGGCAAAAGCACCGTGTCCCGGGTCCGGTTCACCTTGAGCTTCTGAATCAAAGCTGCGTTTTCTTCAACAGGAACCGTCACAATCTCCGCGCCCGCCTCTTTCACCCGATCCGGTTGTTCAGAAAAAAGGGTAAAGGAAAGAAGCTTTCTCTGGAAAAGATCCTTCTTGACGGCTTCCCATGTCAGATAGAGGCGTTCGGGCTCCACGCAGAGTCTCTTATCGCCCTTGGCCGATTCATAATTGGCGGCGCCTTTCTCTTCACACGATTGCGCCTCTTTTTCCATCTCATCCGGATCGATCAGGACAAAAACGCCTTTGGGGGAGGCATAGTCAAAAAAGGAGTTCAGAGCCTTATATAACAGTGGTATGAGGCTCTCGATACCGGGAAAGACGCCTTCGGTCTTGATCCGTTCCACAATCCCCCTGACCTTTGTGACCGGCATGCCCAGACGCGAGGCCTGAAGCCGGACCTGGGAGAGAAGGTCGTCCAGATAGGATTTGCGCAGGATGGCCTCCCTGGCCGGAAGAATTTCGATCTCCTGCACCCGCTCTCTTTTCCTCTGGCTCAAGGGCGAGAAAAAACGCAGGGACTCCACAACATCTCCATAGAGTTCGATCCGCACCGGTTCGGAATAGGCCGGTGAAAAAAGATCCAGAATGCCGCCCCTGACGCAAAAGTCCCCCGGTTCCTCCACCAGTGCGGTCTGAACATACCCGCCCTCGATCAGCTTGGCGATCAGGGAGTCCCGGTCGATTTCTTCTCCTTCCATCACCAGTTCCGCATAGCCGGAGATTTCATCCCTGGGAATCAACCGTTGCAGCAAGGTGTCCACAGGAGTCACGATGATTCGAGGAGCCTGGCCGACGATCATCTTATAAAGTAGACTGATCCGAGCCGCAGCTGTTTCGGTGTGATAGGAGAGGGATTTAAACGGGAGGATGTTATAAGGGGGGAAATAGGCCACATCCGAAGGAGCAAGGCCGGAAAAAAAGAGAAGGTCATCCACAAACCGTTCTCCAACCTTTCGGCTCGGCGTGATCACATAAAAAGGCCGCCTCACCTCCCGGATCAGCCCAGAGAGGATATAGGCCTGCTCAGAGCCCGTCACTCCCTGGCATATCAGACGGGAAGGAGCCTCATCCATCCTTTCGGCCCACGATTTTATATTATTTTTCACTTGATTTTGATGAATATTCACTGTAATTCAATCCGTGACGTTCGCCGATGTAACTCAGCTGGTAGAGTAGCTGATTCGTAATCAGCAAGCCAGCGGTTCGAATCCGCTCATCGGCTCCATGATCACACAAGGGTTTTTTTGGAACCATTCCGGAAAAACCCTTTTTGTTTTACCCTGCCCTGCTGAATAGTTGACGTATCCAGGCCATTCAACTCACCCTCTCCAACCGACACGCCCCTTTTAAACGGGCTGAAAAAAATGGGCAAGTCCTATTTTCAAAATGGTTTTAAATATAATTCCTTCGCCACCCGTTGAATGGCCACTTGATTTTTTGAGTGACCTTTTGTATTTCTGAGCTGGCTTAAATCCATAGGGACTAATTTTAGATAGCGCCCGAAAGAAAACCAGGATTTTTTTTCGAGTTCAAAGAAGGCGAAACTTTTAACCGTATGAATACATTGAAGTATTTCGATGATTAAACTTTGAGCCTGACGCAGAAATCGGGAAAAAAGAGGGTTTTCGTTCAGGCACTAGATAGGTGCTTTTTACGGGGAGGATTCCAGACACCCCATTTTGATCAACACGAGGAGTCTTTAAAAACAACTTCATGCCCCGCATACTTGCACTCACCGTAATGCCGGACAAAGCCGTTCTTCCCGAATGGATCGACACCGGGCAGGCGCTCTCCGAAAAAACAGCGAAAAAGCAGGCGGCTCTGTTCGACCTGTTTTCCACATATCCGGCGGAGTGGCTCTTCTATCTGGGGTTCCATGAATCCGACCCCGAGCTCTCTCTCTCACTTAATTATTTCCTCTCCTTCGCCGCTCTCTTTGTAAGGAAACTGAGCCGGATTCCCGAGTTGGAAACCTTGCGGCACATGGTCACGATCGATATTTCCGAAGAAGAAGTAAACGATTTCCTGGGGGGCCTTCCCCTGATGACCGGTTCCGAGTATATCGATCGGAAACTGCTCCTGACACTCTGGAGCGGCTATCAAGAAGCCTTTTCGTCAGCCATCCAGAAGCACCCTGGCCCGATCTCCTCGTTTTTTTCGGCATTGAACCCGGACATTCACCTGGCCGGGAGGGTCTTTTTCCATATGGTCGAAAACCGGGAGGGCGACGCGCCCTTCGCCTTCATGGCCACCTACTCGTCGGGCATGGGCGCAAACGGGAAACCAAGACACCTGCCATTGAAACACGCCCTTTCAGAATATGACACCGACCAGCCAAAACTGATCGGCCTGCTTTCCACGGTTTACGCCGCAGCCGAGAAAAGCCGTATCGTAGGAGAGATGATCGGCTCGGGCGAGCTCTTCCATCCCCTTGCTTGGGGACCCAGGGAGGCCTTTCAGTTTTTAAAGGAGGTCCCCCTTTATGTAGATGCGGGTGTTTTATGCCGGATACCGAACTGGTGGAAAAAAACATACAAAAGCGCATCGGTCCGGATCAGCCTTGGCGGCAAAAAGCCCGCCCATGTGGGAATGAAGGCACTAGTGGATTTCAGGGCCGATATCCTCCTGGGGGATACGCCCATTTCCATCGAAGAGGCAAGGCGGTTGATAGAAGAGGCAGAGGGACTCGCCCTGCTGAAAAACCGATGGGTGCCGGTTGACCCTGAAAAACTAAAAATGGCCATTCAGGCTTGTGAAGCCGCAAACGCCTTGAATCGAGAGGGAATCTCCCTCAGGGACGCCATGAGATTTAAACTCTCGCCAGAAACGCTTCTGGAACTTCCCGGAGATGATCTGGATCTCTCGATTACAAACGGCGCCTGGCTTCAATCGGTCATGGAAAAGCTGAAAGAGCCAGACCGGTCGCCGGATATTTCACCGGGCAAGGGATTCCTGGCCCATCTCAGGCCCTATCAGAAAGAGGGTCTCCGCTGGCTCTCCCTTCTCGATTCCCTCTGCTTCGGCGCGTGCCTCGCCGATGACATGGGGCTTGGAAAAACCGTCCAGCTCCTCGCTTTTTTAAACAGGGTAAAAGGGAGAAAACCTGAAAAGGCAAGCCTTCTCGTCGTTCCCGCGTCTCTCATTTCAAACTGGATCAGCGAACTCGAACGCTTCTCCCCGACCCTCACCTTCATGGTCGCCCATCCCGGCTTCATCCGGGGCGACACCTCGGACGGAAACGAGAATGGGAGCTCTTTTCCCCATCCAACGGACATCGACCGCCATGACCTGATCATCACTACCTATGCACTGGTTCAGAAACACCCATGGATTGCGGAGCATGCGTGGCGATACGTGATTCTCGACGAGGCCCAGGCCATCAAAAATCCGGGAACCCGGCAAACCAAGGCCGTTAAAAAACTGAAGAGCGAAAACCGGATCATCATGACCGGAACCCCGGTTGAAAACAGGCTATCCGATCTCTGGTCCCTCTTTGATTTTTTGAATCAGGGACTTCTGGGGAACCAGACCGAGTTTTCCCGGTTCGCCAAATCCCTTGCTCAGCGCCCATCCAACTATACCCATCTCCGGCAACTTGTCTCACCCTTTATCCTGAGGCGGCTTAAAACCGATAAAAGCGTTATCTCGGACCTGCCTGAGAAAGTGGAGATGAAAACCTTCGCCGATCTTTCCAAAAAGCAGATCGTTCTTTACCACAAGGCCGTGGCGGACCTGGAAAAAATCATAACGGAGAGCGATGAAACGGGCATCAAGAGAAAAGGAGTGATTCTCTCTTTTCTCATGAAGTTCAAACAGCTCTGCAACCACCCGGATCAACTCACCGGCGCCGGAGCCTTCAGGGAGGAGGAGAGCGGCAAATTCATGAGGCTCCGGGAGATCGCGGAGACGATCCATGAAAAACGTGAACGAATGATTCTGTTCACCCAGTTCCAAGAGATGACCGAACCGCTCCGCTCTTTTCTCGAAACCATATTCAACGCACCCGGTCTTGTCCTCCACGGAAGCGTTCCCGTGGGAAAACGAAAACCCATTATCGAAGCC
>JAGVHJ010000538.1 GCA_020056645.1 Desulfobacterales bacterium | reverse complement strand
TCAAATGGATTTCGACGTTATCGTCCTCGGCGAAACGCCGGATGAGAAGGCGGCTCAGGGTCGTTTTCCCGGCCCCCACGTCTCCCACGACGATGTTAAGTCCCCGCCTGAGCCGGAGCGATATTTCAAGCTTTTGAAGACATGACACATGCTGGGCCGACTGAAAAAAAAAGTCGGGATCGGGTGAGTTGGAAAACGGCTCACTGGTAAGGTTGAGGATCTTAAAATAATCCATGGCGGTTATGGCTTAAATCTAACTCTTTTTGGCGGTTTGGGAAGATACATGCTTTCAGACTGAAAATCATCGCCCACTCTAGCCTCATCGACCTTTTCTAAAATGTAGGGCGTTATAAACACAAGAATCTCCTCATTGGCGACCTGTTTGGACGAGCCTTTAAACAGATACCCTAAAAAGGGTATGTCCTGGAGAAGAGGGACCCCTTTCTTTGCGTCGGTATTGGTCTCCTTGCTCAAACCGCCGATGACGGTGGTGCTGCCGTCAAAGAGGACAACGCTGGTTTCCGCCTGTTTGGTGTTGATCGCGGGATTTCCGTCAACCTGGTTGGCCCAGTCGATATCGTCCTTGGTGGTCAGGATATTTAACCGCAGCTCTTTTCCCGCGATAACGTGTGGAGTCACCTCCATTCGAATAACAGCCCTTTTATAAGCGATTTCGGTTTTGCCATCCTCATCCTTGGTCTGGTAGGGAACCTCTTTTCCGCTTTCAATGATCGCCTTTTTATTGTCAAGCGTCGTGATGGTGGGGCTTGAAAGAATGTTGAGTTTTCCCTCCTCCTGCAAAGCGGAGAGCTGAACATTCAACAGATTTTTTCCCAGCTTCTGGGCCGTATAACCAAGCGTCATGCCGGCAGCCCCTTCCGCCATGGGAAAATTGACCACATTCCCCGTGGTGGGATTCACCGCCGTATCCAAGTTGGTTCCGGTGGTCCCAGTGCTGTTCGCGCCCGCTGTGATGAAATTGTTATTGCCCCCAGAGGTGTTATGAATGCCGCCCCCCCACTGTATTCCCAGGTCTCTCGCCACGTCGCTGGTGGTTTCGACGATCTGGGCTTTGATAAAAATCTGAGGTGTGGGCCGGTCCAGTTTGTTCACGAGGGGGATGAGCCGCTCGATATCGTGTTTGGTCGCCTGAATCATGAGGGCGTTGGTGTGCTTGTCCACAAGAATGGCCCCTCGCACGCCTGTGGTCGCCGAGGGGTCTTTCTTGTCACCCTCCTTGGCGGTAGAGACGCCTTCGGATGCGGAGACCTTTAAAAATTCCCAGAGGTTTTCCCTCAGGACCTCCGGGTCGTCATAATCCACATGGAGAACCTTGGTTACCAGCGGTTCCATCCGTTCGACCTTGGATTTAATTTCGATCTGGGAGAGTTCGAACTCTTTTGTGGCGGATTGTTTGCTCTGTTCGGCTTTCAGCATCTCCACATCATGGCGCATGTCTTCGAGGGTCATGATCCGAAGAATGCTTCCCACCCAGGAGTATGTGAGACCGTTTGAGCTGAGGACGCTCAAAAAAGACTCATCCCAGGGTGCGTTAACCACGTTGATGTTGACGCGGCCCTTGACGTTTTCATTGATGATGATATTCTGATCGGCGATTTTGGCCATGGCCCTCAACAGAGCCGAAATCTCCACATCGCGCATTTTCATGGTCATTCTTTTTGAGGGCAAGGGCCGGTTAGAGTCCACCCGGATGATCTTTTTTCCCGATTCCCTTGATGCGTAGGGCGCGTCCGGACGTTTCCGTTTTTCCATGGACACCGTCGTCCCATCTGAGTCCGTATTCTCCATGGAATCGGTATCCAGTGACCTCTGGCGGGGAACCGGCGAGTGTCCGGTGGAATTTTCGGCCATCACCCGCCATTTCTCAAAGGAGGTATCTCTTACCTGGAGTTCTTTCTGGGAACAGCCTGACACCAGCAGAAAAAACAGACTCGCAAGCACAATCGTGAAGGGATGATGATTCATACTTTTTTTCTGATGCATATCGATTTCACCTACATTGTTTCTTCCAGAGGAAGAGATATCGTTTTACGGTTACCCACCTTGATCACCACTTTTTCCGGCGTAATTTGCTCCACCACATAACCGGGCTGGGAGAGTTCTTCTCCAGCCTGATATTCCGTACCATTAATAATAGCCATCAATTTCTCACCAATCTGCACATATCCCGAATAAATCATTTTTATTTCTTCAGTTGCTTGTTTCTTGTCCGACTCATCAGGCAGTTGCACATCGGAAAAGGGATCGTTCGCCCATGGGGAGGTGGCCATCTCGATGACATAGGCATCCTTGTCTGAAAGATTATCCTTGCTGACCGTGTCCGACATCTCATTGACGAATTTCTGAAGCTCATCAATGCTCATCAAAGACTCCGTATCAATGCCGGCCACTTTTGTTCCGGAATCGAAAAACATCAGATAACCCCCCACGACAGCCACGATCGCCGTAATGATTAAAATTACCTTTTCCCGCTTGTTCATCTTTCGTTTCAGTCCTTCCCTATTCGACGACACCCATTTTCTATTCGTTCAAAAACGATGCGCCACCTGTTACTCAACGGCCAGCCAGATTTTCAGCTCATAACGTCTGTTTGTTTCAACCGAATGAATCTTTATTTCTTCAATGTCCTGCAAATAGGGAATTTCATTCAAACCCACCATAAAATTCCTGAAATCTTCGAAAAGGCCTTCCACTTCCACTTTCACGAAAATCAATCCTTTATTACCGGTCATGGAATTGATATCCGGATCACTCTTGCCATGATTCAAGTGATTTGTTTCGGCCAGGTTTCTGATCATCGACGAGACTTGAGAGATATCTTCTTTTTTAAGCTTTTCCTGGGCTTCAGGCTCAATATGATCTCTTCCGGGCTTCTGAATCTCCTTCAGCAATCTCTGATAAAGCGGGTACTGGAGCTCCTGTCTTGCCAGTTTGTCTTTAAGAGAAAGAATCTCAAGATCTGTTTTTTTCAGGGAGTGGTTATAGGGAAGTAAAATGAATAGTACAATGGCGATGACCACGCCTGTAAAAACCAGGGCGTAAAAAGCGCTTTTTCTAAAAGGGCCGAGTTTTTCCACGAAATCCATTTTTTCCGTCATGATCTCATTTCCACAATTGCCGTAAAATTGAGCACCTCCTCATCATTGAGGATGACGATCGACTTTTCCTTGATGGTCACAGTGCCAAACATGGGAGAGCGGTTCAGATCCACCAGATAGCCGGCAAGGGTTGATTCAAGGGAGATAGCATCATCTTGAACATAACCCGATATGGTCAGGCTCTTGGGAAGGATCTGCTGTTTTTCCGTTTCTTCATCATCCTTCTTTTCCGGATTTCTGATCGCCTCAGATTCAGAAGGGGTGTAAAGCATCGCTTCGAATTTCGTCAGTTTAATGGTCTCGGGTGTCTTGGCGGTGATTTCGCTGATAATCGCTGTTCCGATGCAGTTCAACGCAAATTTTTTTGTAAGGGCCCTCTTCTTCTTAACCTGGGTGAACATCTCCTGTAATATTTTCTGATCCACATTGGGGACAAACCGGTCTATCTGCGCCTGCAATTCATTGATGACCAGCTCTTTTTTATTCATCTCCGTTGTCATGCCATAGAGGACCATGAAACAGAAGAGCAGAATCACGGAAAAGAGTCCCACAATGCCGTAGTTTACCATTTTTACCTGCCGGTCGATCTCTTTTTGCCGATAGGTGTAAATCAGGTTTGGGGTGTGGGATGTGTCTGAGAGCGCCAAGCCATAAGCATGGGTGAAGGAGTCTCGCTCCGCAAGACTTCTGGGCGGAGGGACGGTCTGAGCCAGCTGGGTCGCCGAAGAGAAGGGGTCGATGACTCCTGATTCGATCCCCAGCTGATTTCCAATATAGTCGGTCAATTTTTTATAAGTAGAGGTTGGACCCGAAAAAATAAGGATCTCGGGGTTGCTGCTCCTATAAGTTCTTGAGAAATATTCGAATGTTCTCTCGACCTGTCTTAAAAGCCTTTCAGCCACCGGGCTGATGAGCCTGAATATTTTTTCAATTTCCGCCTGTTCCTGATCGGTCAGGGCAACAGACTTCTCTTTACTGATGATATGAAAAAAGTGTTTCCTGGCCGTATCGTAATCAGTTGTCACCAGGGACTCAAGGTCAGGAGAGGTGATGGTGAACGATTCTCCCTTGTCTGAAACCGCCGCGACATCTTCTGATTCATCTTCTATTTTGAATGTTTCGATTTCCACGAGGGGCGGCGTCTCGGATAGATCCGGCGCTGGTGAAGCGAGACCATCGAATTCAATGGTTCCTTCGGACTCCTCCCTGATCGCACCGATCATGCTGTCGATTCCGGTTTTCACATTTCGCGACATGATCAGGTTCCCCTCCGAAAAGATATCGATCCGGGAGTGCTCCAGGTTGATGTTCACGGTGCACACTTTTTTGTTTCCGGTGTCGATCGCTTTTGTACGGAAGAAATTCTGGATGGCGAAGGGCGTGACAGAAAGACCGGCCAAGGGAAATTTAATATCTGTAAAGAGCGTCTTGATGCTGTTTACGGCCTGTCTGTTCACCACATAGGCGGAGACAGCCAATTTTTTGACATTATCCTCAATGACTTCTCCCAAGACTTCGTAATCGAAAATCATTTCCGATTCATCAAAGGGAACCTCTTTCCTGAAGGACCAGTATA
>JAGVHJ010000165.1 GCA_020056645.1 Desulfobacterales bacterium | reverse complement strand
TAATAGTTGGTGTATTGATAGGCCTGCATGCCGAGCATCCATGCGGCAGGCCCAAGGCAGGCATTGGCCATTCCTGTGCTTAAGGCCGAAACCACCTCCGGAACGGCAACGGGAGTGGCGTCGATCCCCAGCTCTTTATAGAGAGCTGTTTCAACGATGCCGAACCAGGTGAGAACTTTTTGCTGCTTTACATCCGCGATGCAGGTGATTTTATTCTTTAGAAATAGGTAAAAAAAACCTGTATCGATAATGCCTGCGAGAATATAACCCTTCTCCTCGTAGAACCGGTCAAGCCTTTTGCGGAATGTGGTTGTGATGTAGTCCACTTCATCGTAATTTCGAAAGAGACCGGGGAGCAGGAAGAGAGCGCTTTCAGGTGCGGCGGCCAATATGCCAAGGGCCGTGCATCCGCATACATCGAGTTGGCCGATATCCATTTTCCTCAAAATATCGGTGTCTTCTCCCATGGTGCCGCTACCGTATATTTTGATGAGCAGTTTGCCTCCGCTCAGCCCTTTCAATCGAGGGATAAGGATGGTTTCAGGTACATTCAGATAGGGCGTTCCCGGCGGGGCTAGTGTACCGACCTTTATTTCCATTGAATTCCCATCTTTGATACTGGAAAAAGCTGCGCACCACATGGCTTCCTTCATTTTTTCAAATGGCATAGCCCGCCCGAGTAAAGCGTTGAATGGTTCGTCCATGCGCTGCAATAAATAGCGCGATGTGTGGTGTTGATTCAACAGAGGAGGGAAACTCTCATCCAGCATCGTCTCAAGGGTTTTGGATGGGATCGTTCCCGCTTGAATCATTCCTTCCAGGGCTTGCTCCTTTTTTGTGAAGGCAGGGCTGATGGCTTTTCCGGTAAAGAGGGATTGGATGATCGCTTCGACTGTCTCCTTGAGCTCTTTTCCGGAAAGCTCCTGTGATCGCGCGACAGCCGCAAAACGGATAAGGAAGAAAAACGTCACGATGAGAGAAAAGAAAAAACGTCCCTTGATAGATCGATATGATGAAGCCTTCATGGTCCCCTCCTTTTTCTACCTTCGATTATAAATGGATCACTCTAATCCCTCAGCCACTCGACCGGCGGCGAATCCCGTTTAATGGCCCGGTCGATTTGAATTTTGGGGTATCCGACAGCGATGCTCGTCACTGCCTCGTAAGGATGGACAATGCCGATTCGCTGCCGGAAACCCCTCAAAAGAGGCAGGTTGAGTGGGATGATGGGCATAGAAATATAACATGTTCCCAACCCCAGGGAATGGGCTGAAAGCACGATATTCTGGGCGTATATGCCCGCATCCAGGTCGGGATTGCTGATGCCTCGTTTGTCCTTTAAAATAAGAATGACGACGGGAGCGTTGAAATAGAATTTCCCTTTGATTTGATCTGACTTTTCCAATGCGGCCATGGGCCTGGGATCGAGTTTGTTGACCATGAACCAGGACAAAAGGGTAAATAGAATATTTTTCCATGGTTTTTTCCGCCCGCTCCCTTCGAGGTAGAGATTTTTACTGAGTCGGAGCGAGGGCATTGAACGTCTTTCCAGCTCCTCAATAATCTTCCGGTTGGTGATGACAATGGATTTGTAGGGTTGGCAGTTACCGGCGGAAGGCGCGAATCGCCCAGCTTCGAGAATGCGGGCGATCAGTTCTTCTGGAACTATCTTATCTTTGAACAACCGGTGTGAGCGTCTTGTGAAAATAGTCTGTTCGACGGGCGTGAGATCTTTCTCGTAGGAGGTGTATTCCCGTGTTTCGTTTTGATTGATAGGTGTGGGATATCTCATCTCTCCCTTGAGCATACTCTTGTAGCGGCCGGCCTTGACTTGATAGGCACCTGTCATCTGGATGGCTCCCGCAGGACAGACGGAGATGCAATTACCGCAGTTGATGCATGCCTGGGCCAGACCGCCGTAACCCACTGGAGAAGGAATTTCTCTCCGCTTCCATGCATAACCTGCTGTCGGGCATGTTTCCCAGCACATGCCGCATTTGGTGCAGAGGGTTGGGTCAACCTTTCGCACCGGAAATGTCGTCTCCGGCAGATAGCCCTCTTTTAAAAATTCAAGCATGCTCTTTTCTCCCTGACCATGGCGGGTCTCTTTATGGATTTCTTGTTTTTATTCCGCTGTCGATAAATTCTCTGAAAAAGCGGATCTTCTTCATGGGAAAAATACCCAGAAGAGCCTGAACCTGTCCGGCGTCCCGGAACCGTTTTTCCTGTCCGAAATCCTTCATGTATCCAACCCCGCCCATGGCCTGAATACCATCGGAGGTGAGTTCGGTCGCGCTTGAAAGAATGTGGAAGGCCGCCGCCTGAACAGCGCTTTCGGCACCCTTTTCCCCCTGTGTGATGGCCTCGCATGCTCTGGAAAGAAGCATTTCAGATACATGAAGCCGGATGGAGAGTTCGGAAAGCATCATCTGCATGAGAGACCATT
This sequence comes from Desulfobacterales bacterium, assembly GCA_020056645.1. Taxonomy (GTDB): domain Bacteria; phylum Desulfobacterota; class Desulfobacteria; order Desulfobacterales; family JAHIVH01; genus JAHIVH01. The sequence continues at coordinate 3,913 of JAGVHJ010000165.1, read as the reverse complement.
CCTTGAGTTTCCGGCCTCCCTGTTTGCGGTCTCTGCAATAGGCCAGCGCTTCGTTGAAGGAGCCTCTCATGATGCCTGACGCCATGGCGGCGGCCACGAGCTGCATGGGAGTGAACGCCTTCCGGAAATACTCCTCTCCCCTCTGGGCTTCTCCGATGAGGGCCGCGCCCGCATGATTGAACCGAATATCCACGGCCGGACATGCATTCAAGCCGTGGCTCAGCACGGGATCGCTTTTGTCGATGCGTTGCTGCGTCAGGTCCGTCCAAAAATAGGAAAAACCGGTTTCAGAATGGATGGTTGCGGGGATCAGGGCGTGCCGTGCTACTCCCCCTGTTACAACGTAGTCGATTGATCCTGTTAAATGATAGGAGTTCCCCTCTTTTTTGGCAACCGGCAACTCCCATCCTTCGGAAGGGTTGGCCATGGCGGATGTGGCGATGAGGAAATCCGCCGCATTTTTGGCGTCAGCGGCCACTTGTTTCAATCGGTTTTCTTCGTCCGCACGCAATAGGATTTCCTGGGAGAGGAGATGGGTGAAGAGGATGCCTCCCAGACTGCTATCCTCCTCGCAGATATTTCCCATGACCACGCATAATTCTTCAATTCCGTGGCCGACGCCCCCCAGTTCCTTGGGAAGGGTGATATGAAAAAAATCAAGGGCGAATGCCTGATCCAGAGTGTGTTGAAAAAAGGGGCCAAACGGGTGCTTGTCATTCTCTTCTCGGCCAGGAGCCAGTTCTTTCCGGGCGAATTCCCTGGAGGTTTTATGAAGAAGAGTGAGTTCTTTGTTGTCCAATGCCATCATCATGGTCATTATCCTCTGTCATGAATATCAATGAGCCAATGCGACATGGCGAGTAGTCATCCTCCAGGCCTGTCGCGTTTCAATCAGCGCGATCGCCATCACCGGGTGGATGACGAAAAAGTATGGACATCTTCATATGAACGCGCCACCAGCCGTTTGAACAGATTCAAGCGGTTGATCTGATTGGTCCCTTCATATATTTGGAGAAGTTTAGCGTCCCGCATCATTTTTTCCGCTCGCCTGTCGTGCCTGACGCCTGCCTGCCCCATCAGTTCAAGAGCCATTCGGCAATTGGCGGCCCCCGCATCCGACCCGGCGAATTTGGCCATAGAACCCCACCCATCCACCCGGTCGATCTCCGCATCTTCCTGGAAGTCCAAATATATGAGACGAAAGAGCCACGTCGCCGCTTTTTTTTCGCATATCCATGAGAAGAGTTTCAGGAGAATCGCCTTAGGGATGAATCGGTTGGTGTAGTATATGGATTTAAAATTCATAAGCTTTAATAGGCCATACATGCCATTGGCGAAATTCGCTTCGCTATAAAGGGAGCGGCCGGCGGCCACATTCTTATACATCTCGGCCAGCATGGATTGACACCATCCGTGATTGATCATCCTCTCTCCGTCGATGGTGTGATTCGACGCGAAATCCAGGGCCGTTTCAAAGGCTCCCCGGGCCGCTCCCACCCCCAGCGCCCCAACGCCTGCCCGTGAAGCGCTCCATATATATGCAAAGAGCTGTTCGTTGGTCTCTTTTATATTTCTTCTTAAAGATGCCGCCTGTTCCGTGTCGAGGCAGACCTGATCGTCCGGAATAAAACACTCATCGAAAATGAGTTCGCTCGCCACACTCCCTTTCTGCCCCATCTTTTTTTCTTGTTTGCCGAATGAGAACCCCTTTTGCCCGGTCTTCACCGCAAAGGTCACCATGGTTTCCGAGGCTTTGTCGAGAGCTGTGTAGGCCTGAACAATATGCCAGGTTGATACATGGCCCATGGTGATGAAGATTTTATTTCCGTTGATCACGTATCCGCCGTCAACCCGCCTTGCATGACACCCGAGACCGCCTTTGTCCATGAACTCCACATTCTGCGAATCGGTCCCGGCGTTGGGTTCGGTCATGGCGAGGGTGAGAATACAGGGCGAACCTGACTTCTCCCCCTCCACCACCTCCCGGCAGATGCGCGCCGCGATCTTCATGTTCCAGGTCGATAAGAGAATCGTGAGACCTAAATAGTGGGCTCCGACGATATTGGACATGCCCAGGCATGTGGCGGCGAGCTCTTCCATAAAGTAACAGCTGCAGGCAGGACTGTAGCCCTGACCGCCGAACATCTTGGGCAGAAAAAGGGTGTAGAGCTTATACTCATTGGCTTTTTTTACATATTCCCAGGGAAGATACCGGTGATCTTCCAGTCCCTTCCGGTCAATAACGAGGCTTGCGGGCCGGGCCACCTCATCGTTGAATTTGCGTGCGATGGCGATGATTTTTCTCGCCTCCCGGATAATCCCTTTGGGCTGTCGGCCCGTGGCGATAAGACTCAACAGCGTGTCTTCAAATTTCGGTTCCCTTTCTCTCAACATCCTCTCTTCTCGACGTGAAATCATATGCTCCTCACTTATTTTTTTATGCGCTCTTCCTCTCCAGGGTGGCTGGGTCAGTTATAAACGGCTCAAACATCTTTTTCCATTCTCTGGCGACGAGAATCTCCATCAGCTCCGACTTCCCGCCTTGTCTAACCTTCTCCATCTCCTTGGAGAGGGTCTCAAGGGCGCTGTCCACTTCCGGACCAAAAAGGAAACGGAGATACTGCGCGGGAATTCTGGGTTTGCTAGGATCGGGATTTCCCTTTGCATCCAACCGTGGCGGAGCGAGCGGCGGCACATAAAAGACGTTTGGCTCGGTTCCATATTCCGGATGGAGCGGCAACGCTACTTTCCAGACCTTTACAAGCTTGTAAATCAGGCTCTTCGGGTCATCGCGCAATCCGACAAAACGGACCCGGCCGGTGCATTGACGGGCGCAGGCGTTGGGTACTCCCTGCTCCAGACGGGGATAACAGAAAATGCATTTCTGGCTCACCCTCTTAATGAAGTTGAAATAGATCACTTTATACGGACACGCTTCCAAACAGAACCGGTATCCTTTACAACGATCCTGATCGATAACAACCGCGCCATCTTCTTCCCTTTTTATAATGGCGTTTCTGGGGCAGTCGTCCAGGCACGCTGGATAGGCGCAATGGTTACAGATTCTGGGAAGATAGAAGTAGAAGGCGTTGGGATATTCGCCGCCGCCCTGATCCTCATCCCAGTTCATTCCCCAATCTGGAATAGTGCCGTCTTCGTTTTTTGCCTGAAGATGAACGGTTCCGGCCTTACTATTCGCTACCTCGTCCCAGTTGTATTTCCACATGTCGCCGAACTCTTTTTTGGTGGGAAGCTTTCCCCGGAGCGGGTCCCGCACCTTGCCGCCAAACAAGACCTTGTAACCACCGCCCATTCTTTCCCAATCTTTTGGGGAGCCTTTGCCAGGCATGGTGTTGACCTTGTTCCACCACATGTATTCCCGTCCCTCGACATTGGTCCAGAGGGTCTTGCAGGCCATGGAACAAAGCTGGCATCCCACGCATTTGTTTAAATCCATGACCATCGCGACCTGCTTATCCACTTTCCTCAACAGATCTTTTGTCGCCGTAAACTGATTGGCCAGTTCTTTTTCCCGATCGGTGAGTTTCGCTTCATCAATCGCCATTTTATGATCTCCTATTCGTAAAACCCGTTTAAAGATATCCGCCTTTTTTTCAAAAGGAGTCCGCGCATCGAGCAGAGCCAATCAAGATTATGCTTGAAGTTCAAATTCAAGCCACTCTTTGCTGAAGGCTTTCACACCGCCCCGTTCACCGTTTCCTCCTTCCCAGGCGGCGAAACCGATAACGGTTTTCATGCCGGGAGTGAAATTAACGGCCTCTTCCTTGACTTTCATCGGACGTCCGATCACCACTCTCCAGACCCCGCCTTCCCATTTGGAGGAGGAGTAGAGGGAAGCCTCTTTGGTGTAGAGAGAGGTTGCAAGGCCATGGGCCACCTGGTTCATGGGCTT